>JBNMGX010000355.1:0-2305 GCA_050872465.1 Hallerella sp. | reverse complement strand
GTCATTCCCCGCGATTCTGTCGAGATGAACCTTCGCGTTTCCGTAAAGGCGCTAGGCGTTTACCAGCAGACCGATATCTACATCGTAAACAAGGGGACGGGCAAGAGCTACACGGAAATTCCTATGGGATGGCACTTGCCAAACAGTGGAGAATGGCAAATACTTTTTGATAATGTGGGGGGAGTCGATAGCGCCGGATTTCACTTAAAAGCGGTCGCAGGATGGATTTCATTGAATCCTGGTTGGATTTCGAATGGAACGGACGATTGTGGCTTTGCCCTGTTGCTATACCCGCTTCGACTATAGCAACTAATAGTAATAGTTATAATGAAAAACGAGATGGCTACATAGCCTTCGCATGGACAAGTAGTCTTCAAAATGACTATACAATGCTTGGAGTGCTATTCGAAACCCAACGGTTAGACGCGCGAATTATACCATACTATACCGTGGATTATTTACCCGTTCGCTGTGTAAAGGATTGAAATTTTGGGAGAGCAGAACTTAAAAGAGATAACTCGTTAGCTATGACAACAGTCCTCAAAAGTCGGGCATCACTTTTGGAGTCAGAAATTGTTTCCGAATTCGGTAAATAAATCGCTGCGGGCGAAAAACAGTTCGCTTTCCTAGGGTGTTTTTTAATGAGTTTTTGTGTGTATCTTAAAAAAAAAGATCCGCAGTCGCGGACCTTTTGATGGAGATAAGGGGAATCGAACCCCTGACCTATAGATTGCGAACCTATCGCTCTACCAAACTGAGCTATATCCCCGGTTGCGACACAAATATATTTTATATCGGATAAATTGTCAAGGTGTCCAGTTGATTTCTTCTAGGCCTTTGCTCTTGAGAAATGCGTTGGTCTTGCTGAAATGCCTGCAACCGAAAAAGCCTCGGTAGGCGGACAGCGGACTGGGATGGGGCGCTTCGAGAACCAGATGCCCGCGGTCCTTTGCGATTAGGGCTTTCTTGCGGATGGCGTAGTTTCCCCACAGAAGAAATACGAGGTTTTCCTTGATGGCGGAAATCCGCTCGATGATGGTATCGGTAAACTGCTGCCAGCCGATCCCCGAGTGGGATGCGGCCTGGTGGGCGCGGACGGTCAGGCTTGAATTCAGGAGGAGGATTCCTTGGTGCGCCCAGTTTTCGAGGTTGCCGCTCTGCGGAATGGGAATTCCCAAATCGTCGTGCAATTCTTGGAAGATGTTTACGAGCGACGGGGGCGGTTCGATGCCGTCGGAAACCGAGAAGCAGAGCCCGTTGGCCTGTCCCGGATTGTGGTAAGGGTCCTGTCCGATGATGACCGCCTTGACCTTATCGACGGGGCATTCGTCTAGGGCGGCGAAAATCTTGGAGCCGGGAGGATAGACCGTGTACTTTTTTTTCTCCTCGACGAGCGTCGCCTTGAGATGCTGAAAATACGGCATTTCAAACTGGTCGCTCAGAAGTTCAAGCCATGTGGGGTCAAGTTTTACCATAATCCGATAAGATAAGAAATGGAACGAGGTTTAGACGGGAACAGCGAGGATTGCGGTCTTTTCGCCATTTATCCGCGTGTAAAAAAGGATTCCTTCTCCAGAGCCTTTGGGGGAGAGCCGCTTGATTTCCGCTTCGGGAACGATTTCGACGCCGCGTTTTTTTAGCGTGAGTTTCCCGATGTCATGCGCCTTGAGAAGCGCCTTGACTTTTCCCGTAGAAAGGGGAACGCATCCGAGTACCCGGTAATTGTGAAATGCGGACCTGTCTAAGGGTTCGGAGCTTGTGACATAGGCGATTCCCGGAGAAACCAGGCTTGCTGTCGGGGAAGTCTTGAGCGCTATTTCGGAAAATAGATGGCTGCGGACAAGGACGGGAATCGGTTCGGCGATGAATTCCCGAAGCGGTCCGGTGGAAAGTTCGGGCATTTCCGAAAGAGAAAAGTCCGAGAGCCATTCGTGCGCTTCGCCGGATGCGTCGATTGTTACGGCTCGGACTTTTCCGGGATGTCGCATCATTTCACCGAAAAGGACAAGGCATTCGCGGCAATCGTTTCGGGAACCCAAGTAGGCGGTTTCTACATCCGCAGGAAATTCTTTGGTTGGATATCCGGGCGGAAGCTTGGCGATTCCTCCCCGATAATGCTCCGCGATTTCGAGAATTTCCGAAAAAGTCGGCGTCAGCTCCGAAAAGTTTCGCTGGCTGTCCCCGAGCTTTTCGCGGCGTGCGGAATCAATCGTAAAATATTCGCTGCGGTTCTCGATGCTTCGGACATCTGCGATTTTCGCTTTTCGCTCGAAACCCATCGCACGCGTATTGAAACGGTACATGG
>JBNMGX010000354.1:0-2306 GCA_050872465.1 Hallerella sp. | reverse complement strand
GTGTTGCTAGCGATGTGCAGAAGCCCCGACTTCAGATGGTTTACGAACATGGCGAAGAAGGCGAATCCGAGCGCGACGATGAGAAGCAGCGGCGTGTAGGCGGCGAACTGCTTCACGAACGGTCTCGACATCTGGTTTTCCCAGACGACGTTCATGTTCGCTTCGAGGTTTCCGATGGCGAAGATGTACGTGATGAAAAGCGAAACGGAACCGACGACTCCGAGCGTCCGCAAGTGGATGTGCTCCGTGTTTTCGAGGAGCGGCATAATGTCGTCGAGCGGAAGCCCGAGCGAGAAGAACTGGTCGAGGACGGGCAGATAGGTATTGAAAAAGGAACCCAGACCGAGAGAAAGCGAAATGGCGGTGAGGAGAATGAGGAACGGGATGACGGCGAGAAACGACGTGTAGGTCATGGCTGCCGCCCGGATGGTCCCGTGGTGGAAGAGAAACGCCTTTGTCGAAACGATCAGCATCCTGAGCGGAACTGGCCAGTTGTGGGTGAAGATGTCGAGGCGCTTTTCAAAAGTCATTCGGGAAAACCGTTTTTCGTAGGGGCTAAAATATATAAAGATTGTTATTATTGTCCCGTGGCTGTTTCCGAAAAATCAAGTTTCAAAAAATCGAACCCGATTCTCCGCATTGTGGGATTTTTTTGCGTTCTTTCCGCTTTTCTGTCGTGCGGCGGGGAATGGACTAGCGGAAGCGGCCCAAAGGTTGCTTGCCGCTTTTCGGACATTCCCTTTTCGACGGCGAGGGAAATCTCCCTTTCCGCGGACGGCGAAGCTCTTTATGTCTTGGACATTTACGGCTCGGTCTATGCCTTCAACCGGAACGGTGCGCGCGTGTGCGCCTTCGAACCGGCTCGCACCCCGGAAAATCCCGATGCGCGGCTTCCCGTGACCGCTGCGGAAAAAATCGAAAAGGTCGGATCGTTCCTCTATTACTATGACGGAATTTCCCTCTTGCGCGCAGACGATGCCAAATGGAACTGCGATGTTTCGCTTTCCGGGATGGCTCTCACGACGTCTTATCTTTACGGGGCGGCTTCCGCGGGAATTGCGAAACTGAAAATCGGGGCGGACGGATGCTCGAAAACGGGAACGTCCTTTCCGGCTGCCCGCGTGATGGCTCTCGATGCCCGGGCGGGGATGGTGGCGACCGTGGAAACTTCCGGGGCGCTGTCGGATGCGCCGGAACGCTTGTCCATCTACGACGCGGACGGTTCCTTGCGGGTGCGTACGGCTCTCGCTTTGGGCGATACGGCGAATTCGCTCGCGTTCTGTTCGGCGACCCGCTTGCGGCTAGGCTCGGCCTTTGCCGTCCTCCTGGACGCGAAATGCGGTTATCTCGGCGTGTTCGATCTTTCGGGCGGGCTTCTCCACCGGCAGAAGCTTTCCGATATGGGTGTTCGGAATGCCGTCGATATCGATGTTCTCGACGACGATCTCTATATCCTCACGTCGAGCCTTGTCGAACCTCTCTATTTTTTGGATCTCGCTTCCTATGCTTTTGGCGAAGAATCTATATAGATTGAGGGGGATATGTTCAAGTTCAGCTTTTTGATCAATCCGATTAGCGGCGGCGGCCAGGGAAAGTCCATCTTGAAGTTCGTGCCGGAAATCATGCGCTCGATGGAGTTTTCGCCTTCGGAATGGTCGGCTGACTTGACGGACGGGGGGCGCTTGCGGGAGCAGATCCGCGAAGTCGCCGAGCGGACGGAGACGCTGATCGCTGTCGGCGGGGACGGGACCATTTCGACGATTCTTTCCGTTTTGCTCGAATCGGGGCTTGCCGGCAAGGTGCGGCTCGGGCTGATTCCGCTAGGAACGGGAAACGATCTCGCGCGGGTGCTGAACCTCTATGAAACTTTTGTAAACAAGGGACTGCTTTTTCTGGTGCGCAGGCTGGTGCTTGCGAAAAGCAGGCCGTTTGACATTTGGAAGGTGAACGGCGAGTTTGTACTTGCGAACTACTTTTCGAGCGGAATCGATGCGCGCATCGCCCATGATTTTAATTCCGACCGGTCGCTCGGAAAAATTTCGAGCAACTCTGTCGTGGCGAACAAGCTGCATTATGTGAGCCGCTTCTTTGCAGACCGCAGGCACTGCCTGGGAAAGGCGACGCTTCGGATGCTTTTGGAAAACGGCGAGTGGACGGAACAGGACGTTTCCGGTTTTCGGACGGTTATCGTCGGGAATATCCCGAGTTTCGCGTCGGGTTCCAACCCGTTTGACGGAGGGAACATGGCGGACGGGCTGCTCGAAGTCGTCCCGGTCCCGAACCTTCCCTTCTTTCTCGGCGCGATT
>JBNMGX010000353.1:0-2313 GCA_050872465.1 Hallerella sp. | reverse complement strand
CGGCTACGTAGAGGATGGCCCGCATGAATTCGTAGTTGTCTATCTTCACGTTCCCCCGCTGGACGGGGAAGTACTTCTCGATCTTTGCAAACTGTTCGCGCGTGAGTTCCATGAGGAAATTGTAGAATATTTATCGCGTTGCGTCAACAGGCTCTAGCATTCCGATTATTTCAAACATGAAACCTCAAAACGTTTCCACTTGTCCAAGCTAGCAATTTCCACATATTTACCGTCTAGCATGTGCGCGATATTCGTCACGTTCGACATGTCCCACTTGCTAATATCGAGGCGTATTTTGCAATGCCAACCTTTTTCTGGACAAGGCGATGCATCAAAATTTTTGAAAATGTCGCTCATGTCCGTCACCCGAGACACGTCCAAAAAATTCAGCTTTATCTCGATGCCGAGATCCACGACGTTGCCGTCGATACTCTGAATTCTGCGGCAAGCCATTCCCCCGATTTCGACCCTGAGGAATTCTTGCACATAGCCGAGCAAAGCGTCCAGATGTTCTCTGTCCCGCACGGCGATTGTCTTTTCCTCTTCGCGCGGTCTTTTTTTTAAAACAGAATCAAGAACCGATGAATAAATGTCTTCGAAAAGTTCTCTATTCAACGAATCCATCCGATAGATTCTCTCGTAATCACTCTCTTCCAGATCTTTCGAAACGGCGTCCTCGATGATGTGCCGTTCAAACAACGTCACAAGCTTCACTCTAGTTTCCCAATCGTTCATGTTCCCGATTCCTTAAAAATTATCCCATCGACTTGACTAACAGTCCGTCACCTTCGAGCGGTCCCACTTGCTCAGGTCGCCGAAGTCCACATGGTCGCAGCCGTCGAACATGTGCGCCATCTTCGTCACGTTCGATACGTCCCACCGGCTGATGTCGAGACGTATTTTGCAGAAACAGCCTTCTTCGGGAGATAACGAAACGTCAAAGCCCCGAAAAAGCCCGCTCATGTCCGTCACACGGGCCACGTCTAGAAAGTTCAGGTCGAGCGTCATTCCCAAATCGACGACATTGTCGCTTATTCCCGCAATTCTACGGAACGGAAAGAGTTCTGTATCGCTCGAGATAAAGTTCTGCATATGCCCCAACAAGGCGTCCAAATGCTCTCTGTCCCGCACGGCGATTTTTAAGCCAAGCTTTTCAACAAAATGCCGGATGCGTCCCCTGCCGAAACTATCCAAGGAGTATTGGATGATCCGCCGTTCCAACTTGGTCGTTAGTTCTACTGTGGTTTCCAATTTGCCCATACAAGTCACCTCAAAAAGTTTAACATCGGCTTAGCTAGCAGTCCGTCACTTTCGAGCGGTCCCATTTGCTCAGGTCGCCAAAGTCCACATGGTCGCAGCCTTCGAACATGTGCGCCATCTTCGTCACTTTTGACACATTCCATTTGCTGATGTCGAGGCGTATTTTGCAGAACCAGCCTTCTTCGGGATACGGCGACACGTCAAAGCCCTTGAAAAGTCCGCTCATGTCCGTCACTTTCGACACGTCCAAAAAGTTCAGGTCCAGCGTCACACCCAAATCGACAACATTGCCGTTTATTTTTGAAATGCAGCAGAGGCTCTCGTGTCCGATCGCTGAGCCGGCTTCAACCCGCACATATTCTATCAACGCATCCAGATGTTTGCGGTTTCGAACGACAATCGTTTTAACCGCCGGGTTTCCCCAATCATGGTAATACCCGTCTTCATCCACACCGTCAATGGCGCATTCGATGATCCGACGCTCCGACAAAAGCAGTTTTACTTTACCCATCTTCAAGTCTCCTGAAAAAGTTTATCCCTAAGCCTGTGGCTCTTAGCAATCCGTCACTTTCGAGCGGTCCCACCCGCTCAGGTCGCCGAAGTCCACATAGTCGCAGCCATCGAACATGTGCGCCATCTTCGTCACGTTCGAAACGTCCCACCGGCTGATGTCGAGCTTGATTCGGCAACGACACTTGTACGAATGATTGGCCAAGAAGTCAAAGCCCTTGAAAAGAAAACTCATATCCGTCACCCGGGAAACGTCCAAAAAATTCAGGTCGAGCGTCTTATTCAATTGAAACACATTTTTCTCTACATAGAAAAACTCAAGTTCAAGTTTTTTAGCTGCGACTTTTTTTTGAGAACGTCTTGATGTCTATCGCAGTAGGCAAGAACAGCAGTTACCTTTCGCTTGATTCGTCGCTGTAAATATGCGATTAGTTCGTCCAGATGTTCACGATTCCGGACGATAAGCGACGGCTTTTCTGGTGGACTCCAACGAAACAGTTCATCGACTTTTTCCTTTACAGCCCATTCTTCTTTACCCATCAT
>JBNMGX010000352.1:0-2350 GCA_050872465.1 Hallerella sp. | reverse complement strand
GACCCGCATCCTGGATGATCATCGCGTCGGGTTCTAGCGCAGCGATTCCTTCGATAAATTCGGGAAGGGAGTCCAATTCGCTTTCGAATACCAGGATATTCATCGCAAGAAATGTTCGCACTCCGCGGATCCGTGCATAGCGAATCATTTCACGCACGTCATCAAAAGAAAAATCAAGAGCCCGACCCCGCGCATTCCAATGGGGAACGCCGAAGTAAACCGCGTCGGCTCCGTTCTGGATTGCGGCGTAAAACATTTCCTTGTCGCCTACGGGGAGCATCAGTTCAAATTTTTTTGCGGAATCGTTCATTTGGTGAAATTTAAATAACAAATTAGGGAAAAGTGCTGTAACCGCAGACGTCTAAGCTTTTGGGACTAGTTAAGCGGGACACGGTACTCGGCACGATGTCATTCCCCGGCTTGTCCGCCGCGGCGGACGCAGACCGGGGAATCCCTTTTCGTTGCAATGTCATTCCCTTGCTTGACAAGGGAATCCCTGTGATTGGGATTATCGGGTCAAGCCCGGCAATGACAGTTAAGCGACTTATTTATAGCCATTCCTCCAGGAAGACGCAGAAGTAAAAGTTCGCTCGGACGCCCCTCATCCCGTTAACCGCATCCTGCTTCCCTCAAACAACTGATTCCTGACAACTTACAGTTCGCTAAAACGTCAATTCCGCATTCCTCATTCCTGTCTCCTGATTCCTCAACTCTCAACTAATTCCTGAGTCCTATTTTCTAATAACTAACAACTATTCACTAAGCTCTGACACCCGCATCCCATCAAACAACTGATTCCTGATTTCTCCCAACTTCTTTCAATGCTCTAAGTTCCGGATCCCGTCCCTTGATCAAGTTTTTGTCGTATTTCATCGACATGTTTTTTCCAAGGGAACACTTTTGAAAAATAAAGTGTTATATATGGGAGGTATTTATGTTTCCGTTTCTGAGGAAAGTCCTTTTTAAAACCCTTGTCGCCTGTAGCTTTTGCGTGGCATTTTCCTTTGCGGACGAAAAGGTGGAATCTTCGGCAGATTCGCTTCCGCTTATCCATACCGATTGGGATCACGGACTTTCGTTTTCTGCGGTAGTTCTTTCGCATCGTGCGCTTCGCAATTCGAAATCCTTGCATGATTGGCCGTTTTTCGCCTTTGCGATGCCGATGAGCTGGACATCGAATTTCAAACTCGGAATGGACTTGAACAGGATGATTTCGGTAAAGGGTATCGTCGGGGGAAGCCTGACTCTTTTTGGCGTGGGAGTCAAGGCGGGCGTGAAGCTCGAACTCTTGCACTTGCTTGAAGTCGGAGTCGAAACGAATGCCGGTTCCGCGATAAACTATGGGGACATGAGCACGTTCATGGGCGTTTTCGATCCGGAAAAAAAGGATTATTCGCAAGACATTTTTATGACGGAATTTTCGTATGGCGTGCGCTATGACGCCGGCCTGTCCTTGCCGCTGATGGTTGTCTTGCCAAAGTCGAAGTGGACGAAAATCATGTTGCGTCCGATGGCGAGCCTTTCCTATTCCGCCTATACCGGGGCTTCCGACGGGGAAGTCTGGAAGGCGGGAAGCGCTAACATGGTGAACGGTTATAACTATAGATATGGCGGTTCGTTAATTTATATGCTTCCGTTCCGGCATTTTCCGATGGCGATGGTTTCGACCGAAGTGAAAGGTTTTTTGCATGAATCGGATTTCGATGAAAGTTACCGCGCCTACGATCCGGGATTCAAAACGGTCTCTGTGACGCCAATGCTTTCAATCAAGCTGGACGAAAAGTGGAGCGGCATGTTGATAACCCCGATTTCCCGCGATAGATGTTATCGGAACTACCGCTACGAAAGCGGCCAGGAGATTTTACAGGAACGCGTCGGCTCGGAATGGACGTTGAATGCGGTCATTTTTATCTTGACGCGAAAGTTTTAAATGAAAGAGAGCGACGCTTGCGCGCCGCCCTAAATGTTTTCACAACGGAATAATCCTTATTGTGAATCGCTTTCAGATTGTTAGCTTTCTGAATATAGCTTTTTAAAAAGACGAAGTCAATAGGGAAAACGAAAACCTGAGTATTTTTTTTGGGGGGGGATAAATAAATTTGAAATGTCAAATTTTGTCATTTTTAAAGATTATTTTATAAAATTTGTCTGTTGTCAAAAAGAATCAAAATTTGAATAAAATCGCCAAAATTTAGCGAAAAGAGGAATTTCGATAGAAAAGTGTATATATTGAAATCTGTTAAACGTAAACTTCGCAAATTGGCGATGGAGGTCGTAGATGAAAAAGATCCTCGGACTGGATTTGGGAACGAACAGCATCGGCTGGGCGGTGGTAAATGCTATCTGTGAT
>JBNMGX010000351.1:0-2357 GCA_050872465.1 Hallerella sp. | reverse complement strand
TCCAGGGACTTCCGGTGGAAAAGATTTCCCAGGCGAGCGCCAGGCAACGGACGGGGCGCGCAGGACGTGTGAAGCCCGGTGTCTGCGTGCGGCTCTATACGGAAGAGGATTTTGAAAGCCGCGAGGAGTTTACGGAGCCCGAGATTCGTCGGTCCAACCTTTCGAATGTGGTCCTGCAGCTGAGAAGTCTGGGGCTTTCCGTCGAGGATTTCCCGTTTATCCAGCCGCCTCCGCGATCTGCGTTTCGCGGCGCATACAAGGCTCTGTTTGAATTGGGAGCGCTTTCGAGTGTGGAACGCGGGGCGCATGTGACGCCTTTCGGCGCAGAGATGGCGCATCTTCCGATGGATGTCGCGCTTTCCGCCGTGCTTCTCCGGGCGAGAAATTCCGGTGTCCTGCAGCCCGCGCTCATCGTCTGTTCCGCCCTTTCCATCCAGGATCCAAGGCTTTTCCCGTCGGACGAACCGCAAAAGGAAAAGGCCCGTCGGATGCACAGGTCGCTCGGCGGCCACAAGAGCGATTTTCTCACGTTTCTCGCAGAGTGGAATGCTTTTTGCCGGGAATGGAACGGCACGACGTGGAATGCGCTTCGCAAATACTGCGAAAAACATTTTTTGCACTTTTTGCGCTGTCGGGAATGGATCGATCTCTATGAACAGTTTTCCCGGATTCTGAAAGTCAAGTTCGATTCCTATGTCTGCCCGTTCGATTCCTTTCACCGGGACAATCTGCATATCGCATTGCTTGCGGGATTTCTCGGCGGTGTCGCTCGGCGGGACAGGGATAACGGCTGCTATCGCCTTGTCGGCGGTCGGGACGCTTACCTGTTTCCCGGAAGCGATCTGGCGGGGAAGTTTCCCGAATTCGTGCTGTCGGCGGAAGTCCGCGAAACGAGCCGCGTGTTTCTGACGAAAGCCGCCGAAATCCTTCCGGAATGGATTATCAAGGTCGCAAAGGATTTTTGCACCTATCGCTGGTTCGAACCGAAATGGAATCCGGAGCGGGGCTTTGTGGAAGCGGTGGAAGAAGTTTCGTTCCGCGGAATGGTGCTTTCCCGTTCGCACCGCGTCGATTACGGGCGAGTCAATCCCGAGGAAGCGGCGCGGATCTTTTTCCTCGAAGCGGTTGTCGAAGGCGACTTGCCGCGGCCTTTCCCGTTCATGAAGCATAACGAAAAAGTTCTCGAATCGCTCCGGGCGAACGAGGTTCGCTTGCGGCGGTGGGGGCTTGCTCCTTCGGATGATTTGCAGGTCGATTATCTGGTGGAACGCGCTCCCGGTGTCTGTTCGCTAAAGACATTAAAAGATTTTATCGAGAAGAATACGGACAAGGCGCTCCGCTATGAAGCATCGGACTGGATGCAGGCTTCGGAAACCGGGATGGAACATTTTGAATCGTTCCGAAACAATCCGGTCATCGCGGCGGCATACCGAAAAAAAATCGCTCGTGCTCTCGAAGAGAAAAGGGCGGCGCAACATGGCGGCGTTGTGGAATTTCTGAAAATTCTCGATCGGCAGATTCGCGGGGAACTGGTTTTTGATTCGAGCAAGGCGTGGGACGGGCTATCGCTGGAAATTCCTGCCGATTTCTTGCCATGGCTTTCCCCGTCGGTTTTTGCCCGTGAGGTTTCCAAATGGCGAACCTGGATGCTCGAATCGTTTATCCGCGAACTTCCCAAGGCAGAGCGTAAAAACTTCGAGCATAAAAAAGAGGATTTGGACGACCGCTTTGTCGATTTTCTGGAAAGGAATCCGTTGAAGTCTCCGATGGTTTCCCTGTACGAGGCTTTCTTGAGCTTCGGTTCTTTTGACGGTGCGCTTCCCGTGCTTAATCCGCAGAGCGAACATCACCTAAGGCTTCACCTGTCGATCTCCGTTCCCGGAGCTTCTGAAAAATTCCCACTGGAATTTTCCCCGGAGTGGGGTGCGTGCGGATTTTTTGACCGGATCTGTCCGCTTTCCCGGAATGCCGCCTTGTCGCTTCCGGTCTTGGGTATTTCTTATGGCTGGGCACCGGATTCTGTTCGCCCGATGAATGATGCCGAAGCCGAATTCTGGCAGAAGTTTTACCGGCGCACGCGAAATGCGAACCTGGAAGATTCTCCGCTCAAGTCCCTGTTCGAATCGCGCTTTGCGTTTCTGGGTCGAAAGGACGAATCGGGATGGGCCTTGCGTTCGCTGCTTGCGATGGACGATTTGGAAAAGGCGAAATTTACGCTTGATTTTTTGGACCGGGCGCTTGCGCGCTTTGCTGGACTGGAATTTGCCCGTTCGCACAAGGTCTGCGCTTTTTCCGATATCTCGTCTTCGCGGACAAATCAGGAAACGGATTCCCGCGAAGGCTTGATCCGCCTGGTC
>JBNMGX010000350.1:0-2370 GCA_050872465.1 Hallerella sp. | reverse complement strand
TGAAAACTTTTTGGCCGACGTGAACGAAGCAATGACGGACACGATTAATACGCTGGCGGCACACGTTGCCAATAAAAATAACCCGCATGAGGTAACACCCACACAGATTGGAGCTTCGCCGGACGATCATAGTCACGAACTATCAAACCCAGATGAAATTGTGGGTACACTGCCCATTGAGCGCGGGGGCACGAACGGCACGACCGCCCCACAAGCATTGGTGAATCTGGGGATCATCTATTCGGATACCGAACCCGAAAAGGTCGAAGGGCGAATCTGGCTGAAGCCCGTAACAAGCGAGGGATAATATAGGGCAGTTTTTAATGCGAACAACGCAACGCTCAGAACATCGTGGAAACTGAAATCAACGGGATTGGGCTTAAATGAAGATGCTACTGCGTTTAGATGGAAAATCTCCATGCAATACCGCGAAACTGATTCCACAAATATTATATTCCCCACGTCCAGCATTCCCGCAGGCTCCACGGTTGTTAGTGCAACATTGACCGCAACCGCAAGAATAATCAAAGAGGCTGGTTCGGCGACAAAAGGTTATAATTATACAAATGCGGCAACAATTTCGCTTGACGGAACGCGAATAAGCGGGAACAGCTTTAGTAAAGATGTCACAAATAAATTCGCGAGCATGAACGGCGGCACATTTACCGACATTTCGATTCCGGCGGCATATGCGGCAAAAAGTTTCAGCACCACTATTACCACGCCGGGAGGTGCGCTGGGCACGGCGGGAGATCACACGGGCTATGGCGCGGTTGGTGTCTCGCAAATTTTCGATTTGCAGTTGACTAATCTTGCAATCACGGTTGAGTATTCCGGGGAGGGCGGCGAAGTTACGCCCGCGACGAAATGGAAGAAGTGCGAAGTCTATGTGTGTGTCCCCGTTACTTAAAACGCAATGCGTTTTAATATAAATCGTGACGTAACACGTAAAAATCGTAAAAAAATAACGTGACGTAACACGTAAAAATCGTAAAGAAAGGAAATGTAACTATGAATCTGAACGAAATTTTCAAGGCACAGGGGATTGAAGACAGTATCGCAAACGCGATTCTTGCGGCGATGAAGGAAAACAAAATATATACGACCAACGAAGAAAATCTTGATGTGCGGTATGGCAAGCTGAAAACCGATTTCGACGGCAAGTCCAAAGAGCTGGCAGAAGCGAATAGCCTGATTGCGGAGCTCAAGAAATCCAACAAGGGCAACGACGACATGCAGGGCAAAATTACCGCATACGAAACGCAGGTTGGAGAGCTTCAGAAGGAACTTCAGCAGACTAAACTTGATGCGGCTATCAAGGTTGCGCTTCTGTCTGAAAAGGCGACGGACGTTGATTACATGACCTTCAAGCTCAAAGAAAAGGGCGAACTTCAGCTTGACGAAAACGACCATATCAAAGATTGGGAAAACAAGATTACGGCACTGAAGACTCAGTTCCCGAACCAGTTTGAAAATTCAGGTTCAAAGCGGGTCGAGGAACACAAGCTCGACCGAACAGACGAACACTCCGGATACACGAAATCTGACATTCTAAAGAAGCCGTATCTGGAAAGAATGAAAATTTATGAGGAAAACCCCGAAGCATATGCGGAAGCAATGAAAGGATGATTGATTTATGGCGAGCACTATGACTAAGATGAACAAGATGATTAATCCCGAGGTTATGGGAGACATGATTAGCGCGAAGATCGAAGCTATGCTGAAGATTACGCCTTACGCGAAGGTAGACACTACCCTTCAGGGCGTACCCGGTGACACTAAGACTGTCCCTAAGTGGGGATATATCGGTGATGCCGTGGACGTTGCGGAGGGTGCGGAAGTTGACCTGACCGAGATGAGCACTTCCAGCCAGACTTTTACCATCAAAAAGGCCATGAAGGCCATTGGCCTGACGCAGGAAGCCATTAACTCCGGTTATGGTGACCCCGTTGGACAGGCCGAGACCCAGCTTGCAAAGGCTATTGCGGGCAAGGTTGATTCGGACGTGTTCGCGGCAGCGCTCAGTGCGGTTAAGACCTCTGGCGATGGTGCAACGGCTATCAAGTACGAGGGCGTTGTTGATGTGGTGGACGCTTTTGGCGAGGAAGAGATCACGGACAAGGTTCTTTTCATCCATCCCTCCCAGATGACGACCCTCCGAAAGGACGCGAATTTCATTTCCGCCGACAAGTACCCCGGAAATGTTATGGTTACGGGCGAAATCGGCATGATCTGCCAGACCAGAATTGTACCGTCTAAGAAGGTTCCGCTCGTCAAGGCGACCCTCGATCAGACCGGCGGCACTATCACCATTTCGTCCAGCAACATCGCGACCTATCAGGGTCACGTGTACGACCCCACGACCCATGT
>JBNMGX010000349.1:0-2375 GCA_050872465.1 Hallerella sp. | reverse complement strand
CGTCCGCCCTGGAAGTGGGGAGGGATTCGCTGGACGTGTCGCTCCGCCTTGCCGGGAGTTTCGACGGGGACTACTTCCTGCGCGTCCATGCCGAGGATTCGAAGGGCGCTGGCATTTTCGACAGGACGTCGGAACGGGCGTTCGCAAGTCCGTTTGACGGGGAACCTTTCGACACGACCGCGGAGCGTGGCGTCTGGTTCTACGAGCGGGACGGCTTCTACCATCTGCGGTGGAAGGGGCTTTCCGCAGCGGATTCCATCGCCGTAAGCTATGACTCGAAAGGTTTCGGGGAGGCTTGCCTCGCCTTTGACGGGCGGGGAAACGCTTCAAAAGGCTGCTCGGTCCGCGGCGGCATGTTGAATGCATCGCCGGTATTTTCGCAAGTGGAAGCGAGCCTTTCCGCTTACCCGGTATGGAAGCCCCTCTCCTCTGCCGACAGCGCGATGCTCCTTTTCGGCGAGAGCGGGCATGTCGCGATGCGCGCATCGAAAGCGTTTCACGTCGGCCTATCGAACCTTGCGGGTGACGAATCCCTGCCGGTTTACTTCGGGGCGAGTTCGGAAAGCGGCTTCGCCTTTATGGGCGCGGAAATTTCTTCGGCGGTAAACCCGTGGACGACAGGCTGGACGGTTTCTCCCGATGCCTACGGGCTGCATTTTGTCTGGGACGGGACCACTTCGACAAAGTCCTATCCCGCGGAGGGGAGCGCGACCCTGCATATCGAAGTCGTGCAAAATACGACGGCGAATCCCCAGGTCATCTTGAAGGATACGACCGTGTTCCTGACCCTTCCCGAAATGGAGATTTCCCTCCCGGAAATTCCCGAATTCTATATCGTGGAAAGCGCCTCCGACACGGCGGCATCCGACCTGGGCGAGGAAATGTTGTACACGCTCGGATCCTTGGACATTCCGTATGGGATTTTATACCGGGACGCCTGGGTGACCGCAAGGATTACGGATTCGAAAGGGAACCTGGTAAAGAGGCTGCTCGATTCCGCCTATACGCGCGCAAATTCCGGTCGGACAGCCTACTCGGTCCTTTGGGACGCGACGGATTCCGCGGGAATCCCCGTGAAGCCGGGAACCTACCGGGCGGTCCTTTCGGCAAGCGAGGTCGGCGAGAAGGGACGCGAAAAATCCAGGTCGGCAAGCTTTGAAGTTTCCCTGCGGAAAATGATCCGGGATTCGTCGAACGCGGTGAACTTGGTCGTCGCCGAGGCCTTTGACGATGAAGGCAAGCACCGCTACGTTCCTGTCCCCGACTATCTCGTCCGGGCGGACATCGCCGCGAAATATCTCCCGAGGGAAAAGCGGCAAGGCGTCTCGCTCGACATGGACGTTTCCGGGACGCAGAAAATCTACGGCTACGCCCCCGAACGGTTCAGCCTCGCCATCAAGCGGCACCGGGAACGGCTGGACTTGGTTGTGCTGAGACGGCTGCACACGAATATCGAATATATTGATTGCGGCTCAATGTGGGGGATGTTTGGCTGTTCGGAAAAGGGGAACAGGTCTTTAGAAAAAATATACACGGACACGTTGACGTTCTTGTCCGGTGTTCGCTCCCGGAATTTGACTGTCCACAAGCTTGCAAACGAGGACGATCATGATTTTGGGTATGACGACGACAGGTATGCGGACAATTACCTGGATATGGTTGTCTTTACGATGTCGGGCTGGAATCAATTCCTGAGCGACCAGAACATCGATTCCGTCAACAGCAAGGAAAGGTTTGAAAAAGCCCTTTCCAGTCCGTTCCATGTTTGGTCCTTGTCGAAAGTGACTTCGGATAGCCAAGGTTTTACCTTGCCTTTACCGGATGCGAAGGGACAGGATTATTTATATCCGCAAAATCGGCTGGATGAAAATTGCCGAGTCCTGTTGGAAGAAAATCTCCCCACGAAATTTTGCACCTATGGGGATTCCGGAACGACGGAAGGTTACAATCCGAACGTTAATCTTTTTACAATAAAAATGGTCGGCAAAGAAAACGGGAATTTCTACTCCGTAAAGGAAGCGCTTAATTCGCATTCGCCGAACAGAAAGCGGTATCGCTATGTCTATTTTGACATTGTCCTCTCCATCCCCGACTCCTACTGGGACGCGCCTTTCGGCATGGACAATCTGGTCAACCGGACGATCCGTTTCGACCATGCGAACAAGACGGTTTTCGGGACGGGTTCGGACGGCTACTGGGCGGCGCTCTCGGGCAGCTGCGGGACGTCCTTCCTCGGGTCGTATTTCGACGGGACCGGCTGGAAGTGCGACAAGTCCTACGGGCTTCTCACGCCTTACGAAATGCAGCATCTGCCGTTCCTTCCGGCGGACGTTCTCTCCGGCGGGAAGAACATCTTCCTCTTCGCCGACGAAAAT
>JBNMGX010000348.1:0-2384 GCA_050872465.1 Hallerella sp. | reverse complement strand
TATGCCTTCCTCGTTGCGGGATCCATACGGTACTTTTCGACCAGCTCGTGAATGCGCTTCATCCTTGCGGTTTCGCACTTCTGGGTGGCGAAATACTGCATATACTCGCGAGTTGCCCCGTCGTTCATATCGGAGTACTTATTGAAAATATAAAAATTCTTGTAACAAAGATCATCCAGCGTAATTTCCGGCGAACTTTCTTCGCGGTTCTGGAACCTGTAAATGGCCTTTCCCTTGTCAAAGATATCATTGGGGCAGATGAACAAAATGTACTGTTCCTGGAGTTCTTCGTAATCAGCACCCTTGGCTAAAGCGTCCAGGTCACACATGCTCTGGTAATAACGGGCGCGCTTGGGGAGTTCTCCCGTATTATCCATCTGCATCTCAATATCAAATTGCCGCCCGACCTTGGTCTTTCCGTTGGCACTAGTTATTTCCTCCCGCACCTGCACGTCAAAGCGAACACTCTTATGAAACGGATCTTCCTGGGTAGTGGCTTCCGCAACGACGGAAATTTTTTCAATATTCACCTTCAGAACCGCCTGCAAAAAGTCTTTGGCGACATCCACATTGCTGAAAACCTTACAGAACATAAAGTTGTCGGTGATGTCCAAGGCTTCGTAGGGCTTCATTTTGAATTCGTTCATTTTTACTCCTCCCTCGCCGACATGCTAAAAACGGTGAGGCTTTAATTCACGATAAAGATAATCACAAACCGATGTCAAAAGATGACAATTTGAGTATTTTTTTGAAAAAAGCCGCAATTCGAAAATTCGTTCTTCGACTTGTTGAGAACCTTCAAGTCGTGTAGATAAGCCACCCTGGTTGGGAATAATGAAATCGATGCCGCAATGATTGGTCTTTACAAAAATAGTGTAAGAACCGACGATATGCCTAAAGTATTCGTCAAAAACTAAATTGGGTTCTACTCTTGCTTTTTCTAGACATTTCGAAAAAGCTTCTTTCGTCTTGTAATTTAAAGCTGTGTCAATATTCTTGAATAAATCAGTTTGCGGAACGGATCACGTGATGCTTTTCTCAACGGCTTCTAGGAACTTGTAAACACTGCTGGAGGGGTTCTTGCCTTCGGGTAATGCTTTTGCTCGTTTGATAGCGATTGCACGATTTTCCCAAAGCAGGCTCTTTTGAGTGGCGCTTAGTTCACTCTTTTTGTACTGTTTCCATTCATCGGCAGAATTGCTTAATGCTTTGATGCATGCCGTCGTGTTAAGGCTTGTCTTTTGATTGCAGAAATGCAAAAGAAACCACAGCTCAATACTTGGATTAGAGCAAATCAGAGTTCCTGCACATTCATCTAACTTGGCGTTCACTTCGGGAACGTCGCGATCGTACATCAAAAAGGCTTCGATATGGTCATTGGGTGAAACCTTTTCTTTATTAATCTCGTGATTGATGAAATTATTGGAAATGGCTTGCCCTTTGCGAATAGGCACAATCCTAATCGGTGAACGGTAACGCTGGCGCAGTTCCTGGATGTAGCATTCTTCTGTGTATCCCTCGCAAAAAACGAGGAATGCCTGCTTCATCTTTTTGGGTGTTCTTTCCTCTCTCCCTCTTGGCATCTTTTATGCCTCCCCAAGCATTCTTTTGATACTTTCAACGGACGATGTCACAATCGGTACCGCGTCAAAACGTCCTTGGCGATAAGCTTTTTCGGCGTCCATGTTCTCGCGGAAATCCTTGTAGTCGTACAGCGATTGAACCTCGGTAGCGCCGGATGCGTTCTTATTCACAAAGACAATTTGATCTTTACGGAATCGGCTCATGTCAATAAGGCTCAAGTTGTGCGAGGTGAACAAGAGCTGGGATTGTGACGAGGCATGAATCAGATTAAGTACGAATTCAGAAATGCTCGAGTGTAGGCTTGTGTCGAATTCGTCAAGAATAACCGACTTTTTGTTTTTTACAACATCAATCATTCTTAATAGAATGCTGAAAAGTCGAACCGTGCCATCGGATTCTTCAGAAATATCGAAAGGGACTGTTGGTGCCACTTTGTGAAATGTTCTGAAGCGAACAATTTCGCGATTCTGAATAGAAAGCGGACCGAAAGGATTGCTCGGTGCGGGCGCCGGCACGGGGATAACCTGACGATATTTTTCGATATCACAAATATCGCTGTCGCACTGCTGCAATGCGGCAAGGATCAATGGTTTATTTTTATCAAAATACTGTTCAACACTTGCGTCGTTTAATGGAATTAAACCCGGCTGGAATGTGGAGGCAAAATAGTTTCGGAGCTCTTGTGCAATTTCGCGATTCATGGAACTTGCGCGACTCAAGAACAGGTTCTTGTCTCCCGTATTTACCACGATGTCTTTGGGCCTTGCAATAATACCTTCGGCAAACTTATAATCTGAACC
>JBNMGX010000347.1:0-2403 GCA_050872465.1 Hallerella sp. | reverse complement strand
GTATCACGCCCCGTTCAACGTCCTCGCACCAATCCTCTGCTGCGCGATTCTCTTCGCCGTCGCTAAAAGGCTAGAACAAATCCGGTGACAAAAAGCCCGACGCCGACAACGCCGAATCCCAGCGCGACCAGTCCTTTCGTATCCCCGGAATCGTTCAGGTCCCTGTTTTTCTTCACCAGTCTCTGGGTGTCCGCACTTTCAAAAGCGCTCTTGTTGTAAGCGGTCTTTTTGTCCGCCGCATCGCTCCAGTCCCTTTCCGCCAGATACCAGAAAACGCCTCCGGCAATGATCGGGGCGATGGAGCTCCACAAAAGCCCGCGACCGATATAGCGGCGGGAACGTTCGCGGTCGTATTCGCGCTGCATTTCCACGACGCTCGAATTATCGACCGCTTCCAGCTCCACGAACATCGGGTTCGGCATAAAGGCCCGGACTTCGACCGCAACCGCGGTATCGAGATAGCCGACCTTTCGCAGATAGACGACCTTCTTCACCGAAGGATCCGTTTCAAACGAAACGTCCGTGATGTATTCGGGCATGACGCTTTCGTTCGGCTGCTTGTCCAGATAGACCTCGACGCCGTCGGGAATCGTCGCCACGGTCAGCTTCGTCCGCGGACGTTCCACTTCGATGCGAACCCTGTTCAGCGAATCCGCGTTGATTTTCACCGTCTGCGTTCCCCACCAATCGACATCTTTCAGCTTTTTCTTGACCGAAATCGTGTACTTGCCCGGCTTGATTTTCTTGATGGTATCGGGCGCCACCATATCCAGAGGCTCGCCGTTGATAAACATTTCGCAACTGTCCGGGAAAGACGTCACCAAAAGATTCGCCCCGCCCTCGGGATAGAGAGGTTCCTCTTCCTCGATCTCGTCCGCAAAGACAAAATCCGAAAGGGAAAGGTTTACCGGCTCGCCGTTTTCCAGGTTCGTCATCCGCTTCAATTCGTATTTAAAGATCCGGATGTACTTCGCCTCGATAGGAATCGCCGCTTCCCGGGCGAGAGAATCCGCCAGCTCCTTTGCACGGATGGAATCCGCTTCCGCCTGGATCCTTGCTAGCGAATCTTCTTCGGCGCGCTTTTCCTGGGCGAGAATCGCCGCTTCGAAATCATCCGTCTCGGCAGGTTTCGAGGCGGAATCCGCCGATGCAACAGAATCGGTCGGCTCTTCGGAATTATCCGCGTATTCGGGCATCGATTCCGCTTCCGGGGAATCCTCCTCGGTCGAATCGGGGGAAATCTTATCGAGAAGCGCCTCGTCCGCCTTTTGAATATCGGCCTTTTCCACAGAATCTAACGGCAAGAGATAGACGGTGTCCCGAGCGAGTTTCACAAACTTCGCATCCTGCTCCAAGGAATCGTTCGAAAGGACATAGCGCACCGGGACTTCACGGGCAAACACAAAAACGCTCGAAAAGGCGAGCGTCATCCAAAAAATTCTAGAACAAATCTTCATACTCGGTAAAATAATTTAAATCCGTTTAAGTAGGATAACCGATTTCTCCATTTGGCGTTTAAATCTTCTCCAGTTTTGCGCAGTAAATCGGACCGCGGCCACCACAATGGTCGGGAAGCATCTGCAAACCAAACTCCGTCACATCCGTTCCCGGAATTTCCGGGGAAAGTTCCAGGACCCGAACCCGTCCCTTCCGCTTCTTTAAAATTTTCCGGACAACATCGTCGTTTTCCATCCGAGTAAGCGCACAGGTGCTGTAAACCAGTTGACCTCCGGGCTTTAAGGCATCGACCGCGCTCGCCAAAAGCGCCCCTTGCGTAACCGCGATATGCGCGATGCGCTTCGGAGACCATTCGGCTAAATACTTTTCGCTTTCCATCACATGACGTTCCGACGAGCAAGGCGCATCCAGAAGGATCCGGTCAAACGCTTCTTTGCGGAACATCCCGAAGCGTCCCCCGTCGTATCCCGAAACCTTGACTACCGCCGCCAAATTTTCGGGAAGCGTGTTTTCCACATTGTGCAAAAGCCGCAAGCGGCGATCCGGGGAGCGGTCGTTCGACTGCAGGGAACCTATTCCCGCAAGGGCGCCGGCAAGGATAAGCGTTTTTCCGCCCGGAGCCGCACACATATCCAGCACGTCCATGCCGGGACTTACGTCCAAGGATTCGGCAGCAAAGCAGGAAGCCTCGTCCAAAAAATACGGTTCCTTTCCCGGATACCGAATCGTCCTGTAAACCGTTTCGCCCCGAAGAGCGGGCAGAAGCGCATTCCAGCGCTCTCCAAAATACTCCGAAAAGAAACTGTAGAAATCCGCCTTGGCCATGTTTCAAAATGTAGATATTTGTTCCTGAGCCCAAAAAGGCTTTGCCAATAAGAAAGGCCAGTTCCAAAGAACCAGCCTTTTCTTATTGAGCTACCAGGATTCGAACCTAGACAAACAGAT
>JBNMGX010000346.1:0-2405 GCA_050872465.1 Hallerella sp. | reverse complement strand
GTTGTGCATGTGCTGCGCAAAGTAATCCGCATCGTGGAAATGGATAATCCCGTTGCGGTGGGCGGTGACCACATCTTCCGGGAGCAGGTAGCGGCCCGTATAGTAGCGGCTCCATTCGCCCGCCATGTAGTCGCGCTGGACAGAAAGTACGGTCGGATTCTTGTTCGAATTTTCCTGCTTGACCTCTTCGTTGTCTCGCTCCACGATACCCGAAATCTTCTGGTCGATGTTGCTCATCTTGCGAAGTTCGTTGTGCTTGTAGCGATACGTAATGTAAAGGCGCGCCACGTTGAACTTGCCCGTCGCCATCAGGGAATTTTCGACCTTGTCCTGGATCTCTTCCACGGAAAGGTCGCGACTCGCGTTTCGAGCGTCCTTTTCAATGCCCGCAACGACTTCCGCAATCTGTTCCTCGGAAAGCCGCTCCGAAAGGATTCCCTCTTCCGCATTCGCCTTCCGAATCGCATTCGCGATTTTCTCGCCATCAAAAGCCACGCGTTCCCCGGAACGCTTCATAATGTAGATCTGGGGAGCTTCATCCATGTTGCCGTCTAAAGATTCGTCATAAATTGTCATATATCAACACCTCGATTTTAAATACCGAAATATCAATTTATCAAAATCCAGCGCCCTCCTCGACCTCGGGAGCCAGTTCATTTCGTTTTCCCGAATCACCCGCGAAATTCTTCAAATTTCGCAACCGACCTTTAAATTTTGCAAAATTTCGCCACTTTCAAAATCGGATATTAACATCTTGTTAAATGATTGTGACACTCATCACGCGTTTTCCATTGCGAAAACCTTTGCGAGTCTAGAGATTGGGCGAAGAATCCCTATTTCGCCCCATTCGAAAGCAATCCTAATTTTTGAGCGGAATCCTTGTTCAAGACTTTAATCCATTCCGGATATTTAGGGCTCCAGATCTTTCTCCATTTTTTCAAGTTTTCATCCGCATTAAACGCATCCTGTAACGATGGACACCATTCTCTTTTAAATTCGTTTCCAAGAACCAGATATAGTTTTATGGTCAAACTTTCCCAGTTTCTCGGCTCAAACGGACAATCGGGAAGCCGAAGTCTAGACAAGGAATTACAAGCCATAATCTGCACGGAACTCAGCCATTTTTCCGATATTTCTTCAATGTATTTTTTCAAATTTTGGTGTTTCTCCTCATTATCCGACTTTCTTGGCGCAGACGATTTGGCCTCGATAAAGCGCATTTCGCATTCCTTGTTTGCAAGCCAAACGAATTCAACCGTCTTGATTCCAAGCCTTGCCGATCGGACATAGGATTCTATACGAAACAGCTCGTTTTCCGAAACAAGGAACTCAAGTCCAGACTCCAAAATCTTCATCCCTTTTGTCATAGCTGAATTTCTTGCTCATACAGCCGAATGGATTCTTCAATAATTCGATTTCCCGACGGGATTCCGTCTTGCAAGTCCTCCAGCGAAAATCTTTCATCAAGCGAAAGAATCGGAATGTTCATCTTTTTCTCTTGAGCGATCAAATAGAGTTTCTTGACGACAAAATACGAATGCGTGCTCACAAAAAACTGAATCCCTGTCTGAGCAAGCAGAGAAACAATGTCCAAAAGCCTTGAAATCGCTTCCGGATGCAGTGAAGATTCGATTTCGTCCATAAAGACAATCGACTTCGGAGATAAATAACGATTGCCCAGCAATGTATCGAAAATCCCTATCTTTTTTATGCCATCCGAAGCCAACTCGATGGGAAGCACTAGATCATCCTTGCTAAACATCCATCTTTTTTGCCTCGAGTCATAAAATACAACGCCACCTGTAATGTTTTTCAATTCCCTACGAGAACTAGCAAAATTTTTGTAATTTTTCCCTTTTGTCGTGGGAAGACTTACTGCAGTACACAAATCGGAATAAGTTTCATCAAACCCAAAAGTCTGGTCAACAAAACGAGCCTTGTTGATGATCGATTGAATCGAAATAACCTCTTTTGCCGGAATAAAGACAGAGTTGACCTCTCTAGGCGCAGGATTCGTCTGTCCATCGAGACGAAGTCCCTTCTCCGGTATCAATCGCATCTTTACCGTTTCATACAGCGTTTCCACCTCCAATTCCGCACAATTGCCTTTTCCTACCCGAACCAATTCCTCCAAGGAATCAACCTGAAACACCCACCGCAGTTTTTCCCCAAGCAAAACTTGATAGGATTTGTCATCCTTTCCTCGTTTGAACATTTCCGCCGATTTTATCGTCGCATACAAAAGCCTCAACAATGTCGATTTTCCCGCAGAATTTGGACCAACCACAACATTCAGATTCGATAAGGAATCGACACAAATTTCTTGAATGCAGCCAAAATCTTTTATTCTAAATGATTTTATCATAGCCATAATAATATAAAATTTTCACCCCAAGCAAAATCCC
>JBNMGX010000345.1:0-2408 GCA_050872465.1 Hallerella sp. | reverse complement strand
GGACATATCTCTGGTTGATGTCGATTTCAAACGTGCCCGATACATTCAGCAAAATGACGAAAATCTGGATGCAGAAAAGAAATCCCAGGGCGAAGCCGCGCCGGTAGCGTCTTTTCACAATCATCCGATACAGGAGCCAGACAGTCGAAAGCAGGAGAAGAACGGTGAACGTTGTGTAAAACGGATTTTCGAGAATCCCTCCGTGCGAAACGTCCTTTTCCAGGTTGAGCATCGCGAGAAGGTCCGTCCGAAAGTTGAAGGCGAAGTTTCCGAGGGAATGAGCCGCATGGTTTCCTCCCTGGAAATCGTAACCGCGATAAGCCGCCATTGTATTCACCGCGGGCCAGCTTACCGCAATGACCGACAGGACGAAAAGCGGAAGCCGATAAAACTCGCCGCGGAAATAGCGGAAATAATAAAGAGCAAACGGGATGAAGGCGAAGACGGTTTCCTGGCGCGTCCCCGAGAAAAGCCCGAGCAGCGGAACGGTCAGCAGAAAATGCTTCCATTTCACGTCTTTCGGAGGTACGAGCGCATACCAGGCGATGAGTACGGCGAAAAGCGCGATATAGAGGACTTCCGTCGAAGCGGACCTCGACTGCATCAGGTAGATGGGCATTCCGCCTAAAAAAGCGGTCGCGGCAAGAGCCGCCCAGTCGCTCCTAAACCAAATCGACAACGCGAGGAAGAAAGCGACAAGGCTTATCAGGTAAAAGGGAAAATTCACCCGGAGAGCCGTATCGCGGTTCGGTTCGCCTAGGCGATAAGCGAGGGAATGTACAAAGCCCAAAGTCTTTCCCTTGAAATTGTTCACCTCGACCTTGCAATCCAGCGTTCCGTCTGCCCAGATGCCCTCGTTACAGATTCCGCCCGAACGATTGAAGTACATCTGGAGGCCCATCGATTCCCAGCTGGTTTCGTCGGAAAGCACTCGGTGGGAATTTTCGATGTGGTTAAACGAAAATATCGAAAAGAATCCGAGCAGGCAGGCTAGGGCGACAAGACTTTTTCCCGACGGAAGATGCGCCCGGATCCGCAGGATTATCTCCTTGAAATTGACCGCAAGCCCCGCCAGCAGGACAAGAAATGTCAGGAGAACGGCGTAATACCCAAAGCGGATGTCCCACGAACGCGCACCGGCAATGGAAAGGTTGTCAAACAGGAAAAAAGCGCCGCCAAGAACCAGCAACGTCAAAAAAATACTCCAGCCTTCCTTGCGGGTAATCGAAAAAGAAAACTTATCTTGCTTCATCGGGAGCCTCTAGGACAAATGATTTTAAAAGATAAAAACCTGCAAGCGACGCCTACAGGTTTTTGAATTTCGTTTCAAGTGAAAACTACTTCACTTCGACGTAATAGGACTGGAGCGTTCTGCCGTCTTTCGAGATGACGACAAACTGCTTTCCCTTCGGAAGCGTTCCCTTGATGGAGAAAAGCCCTTCGGCCTTGTATTCCACAGCGAGTTCGGTCTTCTTCGAAACATCCGGGAAAACGCCGTTCTTGTCGTTTTCAAATCCCTGGCAGTCGGCGTGGGCGGAAACGGCTCCGGTCGCAGCCGGGTAGGCGGCTGCTTCGATTGCGGTCGTCACGGAACCCGGGTTGCAGTAGAGAACATCGATTGCGGAATCGACGGTTTTCGGATCCGGCAACTTGTTCACCTTGATGTCCTTTTTGGACTTCGTTTCCTTTTTCTGGTTCGGGGCGGAAGCCTTCAGGTCCTGTTCGAAGCTCAGGCGAAGCCCGGCGACGGATTCCTTGCAGGTCGTCGAGAAGATTGCCCAGCTGTTTGTAATCTTCACCACGCTGTCCGCACCCGGAATATACATGCCCGGAGAAACCGTGTCGCTGTATTCGTAAAGCGTGATTTCCGCATTCGGGGATTCGTTTGTCGTGGTAAAGGTCTGCTGGCCCAAAATGTACTTGTTGCGGCGCGCCTTGATCAGGTATGTTCCGACGGGGACGCCTTCGAACTTGAATTTTCCCTGTTGCAGTTCGGCCTTGAACGCATACTTGGAAGACTGCGTGCCGTAAATCGTCGAATCCATCCAGACGGTCGGCATTTCGACAGGCTTGCCCGTAAAGGCATCGAGAACCTGGCCGGAAACCGTACCGGACTTGTCACAGCCTGCCAGGGAAAGCATCATCGCCACAGAGGCGAGGGGGAGCAAAACTTTTTTCATACGAAATCATTCCTCTTCAAAATAATGTCCAAAGATAAAAAATAAAGCGAAATCTTTCAACGCATTTAGAAAAAATGGACGTTTAGAATCGCGGATGTTTAGGAATGAGGAAACAGGGAGTAGGGAATAGTCCGCGGACGTTTAAGCTTAGAGGACAGTGGTCAGTGGGCAGAATCGCGGACATCTAGATTTTTGGAGATGATACACGGAACAATGTCATTCCCGTGC
>JBNMGX010000344.1:0-2418 GCA_050872465.1 Hallerella sp. | reverse complement strand
TACTGACACTGTCCGCGATGAACACGTAGTTTGAAGCCTGGATGCCGTCGTCCGCAACGGTGATGACAAATGTCCCGCCGAGAATCTTCACAAAGCCTTTTCCCTGGGCGAGCTTTTCCGCATCCTCTTCGTCAGACTTGATGCCGTCTCCGTAGCTCGACGTAAGCGCAAACGAACCGCCTTCAATCTCCACGGAACGCTTTCCCTTGAGCGCATTTTTCTTCGCCGAAACCGTAATCGTTGGAGACCCCTTAATTTTCAGGTCCTTGGTCGTGTGGATGCCGTTTCCGCAGACGCTCGTATCCGCACAGGCGCTGGTCACCGTCAGGCTTCCGCTTCCCTTGACAGTCACATCCTTTTTCGAATAGACGACGCCACCCGCCGTATCCGATTTCGCTTTGCCGTCCGCGTCCGTGTAATTCCAGACAATCGTTCTTCCCGAAGCGTCTTCGAGGAAGTTTTCCGAGCCGTCGGTGAGCATGAGGAAAACCTTGTCCGCACTTTGCACGTAAATAGCCGCATCGTTCGGGCTTTTCAGGTTCAAACCATCCAGATACAGATAGACTTTCGCCGAAGTATCCGCCGCGACGACGATTTCAAAGTTCTCCGAGGAACCCATCAGATTGTAATTTCCCGCACAGCGGATCCAGACAAGCGTTCCCGACGTATCGATGCACAGGTTGTCATTTCCGATCGAAATGTTCGCTCCATTAAAAATAAGTGTCGGGTCGTTTCCATTCGACACAATCGAAGAGGAGCTGACGACAACCGTATTCCGGGAGCTACTTGATTCCGCTACCGAACTCGACGAAGCCGCATTCAGGTAATTTTTCGCACAGCTCGCATCCGAAATGTCATAGTAATAAGAGCCGTTCGCATCGCTATAGAAGTAGAAGTTTCCGACAACGGAAACCGGAGCGGAACTTTCCCCGCACACAGAAACATTTTCCGTCGAAGAGGAACTGCCGACAGCAAGCGTATCGGAAGCAGCCGAAGAAGTTCCGGAAGAGGCATACACGATCGTTCCGTCCGAGAGAACCGAATAAATCACCGAACCGGAAGCATCCATACAATGCGTATTTCCCAGACCGTCTTCATAGGCGATATAGTCACCGCAGACATTTCCGCTCTCTCCCGAAGCGCCGCTAGACGAATCGCTTCCGCATCCAAAAAGCGAAAGAGCGGCAAAAGACGTTACCGCAACACAGAAAGATGAAAAAGACCTTATCATACCTGTCTCCTTTTTCTTTCAAAAGTATTCGTTTGCAGACCAAAAATGAAAAGAAAAAGCAAGCTAGATAAAAACTTTTCCGGGGTAAAAAATCCCGACGAGGAGAATTCGGGAAGAATCGACCCGAAAATTTTCCGTCGAAAAGACAAGCCTTTTCCCATCCGCAAACCGCACCAAAAATCGTTCTTGAGCTACATTTAAAAGAAATGGTACTCGTTGTCCTGGAATATACGTTCATTTTCCTTCTTGTCGTCACGGCGGTTTTTTACGCCGCGTTCGAAATGCGCCTGTTCCATGCGCTCGGAAAGGTCCGCCTGGGAAATTCCATCCGAAATCCGCTTCCGTCGGTCAGCATCCTCATCTCGGCAAGAAACGAAGAAGCGAACATTTCGAAAACGATCGATTCGCTGATGAAGCAACGCTACAAGGGACGCTGGGATATCTGGATTGCCGACGACCGATCCACGGACCGAACCCCACAGATACTTGCCGAATACGCAGAAAGGTTTCCCGACAGGATTCATGTTGTCCCTATCACGAAACTTCCCGACGGGGAAAGCGCCAAAAAAAACGCCATCGGCAAGCTAGTCAAGGCTTCAGAAGGTGAAATTCTCCTTTTGACAGATGCCGACTGCACCGTCCTTCCGACCTGGGTACGCGCCATGATCCAGGAATTCGAACCGGGCATCGACTTTGTCGCGGGACACTCCTACATCGAGCTTCCCAAGGACCGCTCCAACTGGCTTTTGAACATGCAGGCGGTCGAAACGCTCGCCTACCGGATCGCGGGAACGGGAGCTCTCGCCATGGGGACGCCCATCACCAGCACGGGAAACAATCTCGCCTACAGGCGCAGCTTTTTTGAAAATGTCCACGGTTTTGAAGGGGTTTCCAAGATCCAGAGCGGCGACGACGATCTTCTCTTGCAGAAACTTGTCCGGGAAGCCCCGTGGAAAGCGCGCTATTCCGTAAATCCCGAAGCGTTCGTGACGACCCAAGGGAAGGAAACCCTGCCCGAACTTTGGGAACAGCGGAAACGTTGGGCTTCCAAGACAACATACTATGCGCCAAAGACAGTCGCGCTGCTTGTAATGGTCTTTCTCTTCTTTTGCACGCTTTCGCTCGGATACGTTCTTTCCTTCGTCAGCTTCAAGATTTTTATCGCCACGGTATTCGGGGTAATCGTC
>JBNMGX010000343.1:0-2439 GCA_050872465.1 Hallerella sp. | reverse complement strand
TTCAACGGGAAGGATTCCTGTCTTGGACTTTATAAAAGCGGTTGTTGTCGAACCGGAAGATTTGGGAAAGTCCGCTTGCATTGACAAGAAAGAATTTCTGGAGTTAAGTTCGAATTTTAAACAAATCCGTCTTTTGTTTGAAGCTTATCTCGATTATTATATCGATGCGATTCGCAACGGGAAAAATTTAGATACGTATGAAATCAAATACTCTTCTCTGCAGTATTTTAATGATTTGCTGTTGGATGTAAAATAGCGTCTTTACAGCGGGTACTTTTCCTTGGCCGCTTCAAGCTGGTTGGACGCGTCTTCCCATTTGGCGAAAAGCTCTTCGGCTTTGGACTTGGAGGCGGAAAGCTCTGTGGCGAGCTTTGCTATCAAGGCTCCGTCCGATTTTTCGGATGCCTCAAGGAGTTCCGCTTCTTTTTTCTTCGCGAGTTCTTCGGAAGTCTGGATTTCCTTTTCGAGCCGCTGGATTTCCTTTTCGATCGGTCGGACGATTTTTGCGCGTTCCTCGATATAGGCGGCCCGGGCTCGACGGTCGTCCCTGTTTTTTGAAACTGCCGGAGTCGATGCTTGGGACTTTGCTTCGGCGATGACAGATTTTGTCATACCGTCTTTTTCTTCCGCCCAACCGATTTTTTCCAGAAATTCCCGGTAGGTGCCTTCGAATGCGAAGCATTTTCCCCCGTCAAAGACGATTAACTTGTTCGCAAAAACCTGGAGAAGTTCTTCATCGTGCGAAACGACGATGGCCGTTCCGCCGTAATCTTCGAGTGCGTCGATCAGGCTTTCGATGCTTTCCATGTCGAGATGGTTGGTCGGTTCGTCGAGCAGGAGCAGGTTGCACGGCGTCGCGAGGATTTTTCCAAGCAGGACCCGGCTGCGTTCCCCGCCCGAAAGGATGCGGATTCTCTTTTGCGAAGCGTCGCCGCTGAACATCATCAGTCCGGCGAGACTTCTCGCCTTGCCGCGTTCCGCACTCTGGACAGCCGACTGGATTTCCTCTTCGACGGTGTTTTCGAGGTTCAGACGGTTGATGTTTGTCTGCCCGAAGTAATTCATGAGGATGTTCGGGTTGAGCGAAATGCTCCCGGAGACAGGCGAAAGTTCGTTTGCGATGAGGTTCAGGAGCGTTGTCTTTCCGCGTCCGTTCGGCCCGATGATCGCAACGCGGTCGCCCTTGAAAAGTTCGACGGGCAAGTCCTGGATAAGGGTCGGTCCACCGTTGAAATGAAAGTTCAGATCCTTGATCTGGAGCATCCTTTTTCCGGGAAAAGGCGCTTCGTTGAACGAAAATTCCAGGTTGCGCTCGTGTTCGAGCCGTGTCGCTTCGCCGAGACGTTCGACCGCCTTGATTTTGGACTGGACCATCGCGGCCTTGCTCGCCTTGAAGCGAAATCGGTCGATGACGCGTTCGAGCTGTTCGCGCTTGTGCGCGTCGTTTTCCTGGGTGCGCAGGGCGACTTCTTCTTCGGTGCGAATCGTCTCCTTGAGCTTTGCCACCGTGCCCTGGATTTTTCGGAACTTTTTCCGGTGAATCCCCACGACATGCGTGCAGACTTCGTCCATGAATTTCCGGTCGTGCGTGATGAGCAGGATTTCGCCCTTCCACCCGCGCAGAAAGCGGGAGAGCCAGCGCATCGATACGATGTCGAGATAGTTGGTCGGTTCGTCGAGCAGGAGCATGTTCGGTTCGCTCGCGAGAACCTTGGCGAGGTTCAGCCGGATCTGGAAACCGCCCGAGAGGAGCATCGGGTCCTTTTGCATGGAACTTTCGTCGAATCCGAGGCCGAAAAGAATCGCTTCGACATGGTGCGTGTCGATCCAGCCGTCTTCGTTTTTCTTGAGGACGGAACAGGCTTCTTCGTGGACGGTCGCATGCGAAAAGGCGATGTGCTGTTTTAGATATCCCAGGGAATAGTTTTTGGGAATATCGATTTTTCCGCCGTCGAGATATTCCTCGCCCAGGATGATTTTGAAGAGCGTCGATTTGCCGGAGCCGTTACGCCCGACGATTCCCACGCGTTCCCTCGGCGCGACGAGAAAACTCGCGTCGTTGAAGAGTTCCTGCGTCCCAAACGATTTGCAAATGTTCTGAACCTGAATCACGGGGAAAATTTAGGAAATTAGAAGCGTGGACGTATAGGTTTAGGGAGTAGGGATGAGGGATTAGGGAATAGTCCGCGGACGTCTAAGCTTAGTGGATAGTGTGCAGTGAGCAGAGACGCAGACGTTTAGTTTTTTGGGATTAGAGAATAGGCAATGACATATTCAGACTCGGCGTGGCCATGGGGGTGGTTGCAAGGGGACTATCAGAACTTAGAACCTATCCCTAAATAGCTTTAGCTTTCTTCAGGGCGATGATGCCCGCGGCAAGGTGTAGGAGAGCGGCGTAAGACAGCACGGTCTTCTCGAACCTCACCAGCAGCTTGCGGA
>JBNMGX010000342.1:0-2448 GCA_050872465.1 Hallerella sp. | reverse complement strand
GGATGTGCTGGTCTTTATCGACGAAGCGTATTCGGAATTTGCCACCGCCGCGGACTATCCGCAGCTCGTGCCGCTGCTTTCGAAATTCCCGAACCTGATGCTCAACCGCACGTTCAGCAAGGTTTACGGGCCTGCCGGACTTCGAATCGGCTACGCCTTTTCAAGCGAAGAGGTCACCTGCGCGATGTGGAAGGTGAAGCCGCCGTTCGACGTGAACCTCGCCGCCCAGGCCGCCGCCGTCGCCGCGCTTTCCGACGACGAACATCTCCGCCGGACGCTCGAAATGAACGCCCGGGGAATTCGGGAACTTTCGGAAGCCTTTGGGGCTCTGGGCTTTCGAGTTCTCCCCACGCAGGCGAACTTTCTCTGCATCCGCATTGGCGAAAAATGCGCCGAGCTGGTGAAATTCCTCGAACGGAACGGGATGATAGTCCGCTACCTGAAAAGCTTCGGGCTTTCGGAATGGGTCCGCGTCACGGTCGGAAAACCCGAAGAAAACGCGTTGCTCGTGAAACTTGCGAAAAAATGGAAAGCGCAAAATGTCTGAAGTCGGGGAACTCTTGGAAATCGCGAAGCGTGCCGCGAAGAATGCGGAGCGCGTCATCCTTTCGAACTTTGAATCGGACCTTTCGGTGGAATGGAAACCGGACAACACGCCGGTGACAATCGCGGACCGGGGCGCAGAAGAGGAACTCCGCAAGGTCTTTCTTTCGGAAACTCCCGATTTCGGGCTTATCGGCGAGGAATTCGGCATCGAGAAGCCGAACGCGGAATACAAGTGGATTTTTGACCCGATCGACGGGACAAAGTCTTTCATCCGCGGCGTTCCGCTTTTCGGGACGCTCATCGGGCTTTACCGCAAGGATGAGCCTCTCGTGGGAATCATCAATCTGCCCGCGCTACGTCACACGCTCGTCGCCGGGAAAGGTCTCGGAGCTTTCGTCGATGGAAAACGCGCCCACGTCTCGGACGTGAAAATCTCCGAAGGTCTCGCCCTTTCGGGAACCGTGAACACCTTCGAATCCGAAGGCCGGATGGAATTTTTCGAACGCTACCGCAAGTCGGCTGCCCTCTACCGTGGCTGGGGGGACTGCTACGGCTACTTCCTCGTTGCGACCGGTCGCGCCGAAGCGATGGCCGACCCGGTTGTCTCCCTCTGGGACATCGCCGCCTTCCCGGCGATCTTTTCCGAAGCCGGCGGGAAGTTTTCCACGCTCGACGGCGAAACGCGCCTCTTCGGTGCGGACGGCAAGCCTATCCGGGAAATCCACGAAGGCTATTCGGCCCTTGCGACGAACGGGTGGGACGCCGTCCAAGAAGGGTTTTTGATGTAGTTTTCCATCAGGTCGAATCGTCTAAATGGGGCGGCCAAGGTTCTTCCATCAAGGAATTCGATCGGCTTGTTGCCAAAGTAGTCTCGGAGCATTTCCTGCAACAAGGCTTCTGCCGTGTTGAAATAGGTTTCCTTGTTGCTTTCGAATACGGACATGATATCTTGAAAATTCTTGTGGGTCAATTCATCGACTGTCAGAGAATTTTCTTTTAGCAAAATTTTCCCGATGATATTGGCGATGAAGTGACTTTCAAATGGACGCACGGAAGAAATTTCCTTGCTTGGAGATTCTTTCTTTCGCATTGTGTCGCAATAGCGGAATATCAGCACCGCGATAATCATCTGGGCTGCATTCAAGTCATCGAAAATATCTTTATAGAAGCTGTCGAATAAATCGTTTCGCCTGTAACGGGCGATATAAGGCTTGTCTCTCCAGATGGTAAGTACTGCTTCAGCGGCAACGCTTGCCGGAATTGCGCTTGCATTCGTTGAAAAATCTCTTTTTCGCTTGTAGATGAAACCTAAATCTGCAGAACTTGTTTCCAGAAGAATTTGGCGTTCATCGTTGGATTTTAAATCCCTGAGATCAACGGGATTCTGCGAATTGGTAGCGTATGTGATGTCCTGGACGATATTTTCGTCATCGCTGATTTCATAAAGACGCAGCAGTACGAAGACATTGGAAAAATCCTTTTCCGGATTTTCTCGGATGGTCTGGTAAATGGTCTTGCAGGTCTGCCCACCGTTGATAATTTGGAGATCGCTCGTTTTGAGAATCCAGTCCTCTTTCTGGAGTGCATTGTAGCTCATCTTGCTGCAGACAAAGGTAATGCCGTTGTTGTAGAAAAAAAAGTTCTGGCTTTTCTGTCGTTGAGCAGCGTATCGATAATTCCGCTGTTGACCGCATTTTTCCCCAGGTATCGCCGGATATTTTTTTCGAGCAGGGCGTCGCCGAATTCTTTCATCAGCCGAAAAATTTCGGTTACGGCTACCCTTCCGAGAACGACTCGTTTATAGTTGAAGTTTTCCTGTACGGCTTTTCCGGACAGGGAAATCTGGGCGTCGATCGGTTGACTTCGATTGATGAAATTGAGTATATTCGTATGGTTAAAGTG
>JBNMGX010000341.1:0-2449 GCA_050872465.1 Hallerella sp. | reverse complement strand
TATCCGTCCACGATGACGACGAACACTCTCTGTCCGGGGTGGCCGTCCTGGTTCCTCACCTCGTCGATGTCGAAGCGTCCTTCGAGGATTTCCGTCCTGACGGCTTCCATATCGACCCCGTGCTTTTCCATCACGAGAGCGGCCTTGACCTTGTCAAACCTTATATTCATATCTATAATATACATATTTTATAAAACATTGTCAATGTTTTTTCCAAAAAAGCGGAAAATTTTCCATTCCGTATCGGACGGCAAAGAAAAAAGGACCAAAAAAGAAATACTCTCCTCTATAGGGAGAGTACTTCTTTAAAATTTTTGTACTTATACTCCTACTGAAAGTAGGAGCCTTTTTTTTTGAAAGGCTGCCTTTTTTTTTTATTCGCCTTTTTCAGCTAATTTCTTGGCAACTTCCGCGAAAAATTTGGCCAAATCAGACAGAGATATGTTTTCCCCGTTCGCTTTTGGCGGGGCAATGTTTGAAGAAATCACGCCGAAAAGCGTTTCCGTGCTAGCCCCAGCTTGCAGCAACCAACATAACGCTTCGTAAGGCGGTCGGGTTCCATTTTGCGATTTTGGGTAATTCCACTTGTATAAAGCCTTGTAGCTTTTCTTTCCAAGTTTAACGGCTATTTCCTGCAGCGACAATCCAGTTTCTCGCTGTAAGGCTTCCAAATCAATCGAATGTGGAAATTCCGCTAATTCAAGATTAAAATTCTCTTCATCCATGCCATTAAATTAACCTTTTTCTTTCGAGTTTCCTAAAAAGTGAAAAAAAAGTGAAAAAAGGACTTGACTTTTTCATTTTACGAAACTAATTTATTCTTGAAATGAAAATCAAGTCTCAAAACAAGAAACTCATCGTCAAATTTCCCGCCGAAACGGCTCCGCTTTTCGCCGAGCTAAAGGCGGCGAGAAAAAAGTTACTGCAAAGCACCACGATGACAGCCATAGCGATCGACGGAATCAAACTTCTTCACAAGAAGGTCGTTCGGTGAAAGCTCCATTTTGGGCAAAGGTTTTTTTCTCGGAATTCATCCGCCACTACCGCAAGCTCGACGACGCAGCCATCGTCGCCGATGTGCGGCAATCCATGGACGACCTCGAAGATTTGGCCGACGACGGCAACTCCTTCGGCGCAAAGATGGTGAGGTGGTCTGTCGCCCATCTCGCGGAATGCGCTGCCAACGGCTCCAAGGGCGGTCGACCGCGGAAACAGCAGCAGAATCTGGATGCTCTGGTAAGCCCCAAGTCCCTGCCGGGGACCTCTTCCGGCAACGGGGAGGCGCTGAACGACGAAGGCGCCACAGCCCCGGCAGGGCAAAGTTTCGAGGCACGGCAAGCCGCCCCGGGAGCGCAGCTCGAAAGCGCTTCCGGGCAACCTTCAACCCCCGCCCCGGTCTCCGCTTTTGCGGTGCCGGAACAGGGAGCGCTCCCACCCGAGGCCTCGACAGGCCGGGGCGGGAAACTTTCGACCCCCGTCCCGGTCTCCGCGCACGGCAACGCCGCGGAGGGCGGCCTACTTACGCCCAGGATAGGGCCGGGCACGGGGGAAACTTTCGACCAAGAGGCCACGCGCGCGGACGCCCCTATCCGCGAGGACCGGGACGCAAGCGCCACCGTCCGCGCGCAACACCCCGACGGAGACGCCGCCACCCGCGAGGGCGCGGTAGACAACTTGACCCCGCAAGGGGATGTTCGGGACCTAGCACCGTCTCCGTCCGACTTTCAAAAGCGCCCCGGTAAATCCGCCACATCGCAAGGTGAAATATTGGTAGCCACCGGCGGTTCGGAGCGGGGGGCGGGCGGCACTGCCATAGATGCCGTCCGCCGTTCCCCCGGGGCGAAGAATCCGGAGCCGAAACTCCGCTACGGCAGCGCGGGCAACGTGCTGATGACGGCGACCGAGGCGGCGAAACTCGCCTCCGAGTTCGGGGACTTGCGGCAGATAACCGAGGAGCTCTCGGACTACCTGCTGATCCACCCGAACAAGTACCGGAGCCACTACGCGGCGCTCCGCAACTGGTGCAGGCGCCGGATCCGGGAGGGCCGGAACCCGGACGGCACGAGGATGACCCAGGGCGACCGGCTCGCCCGCTACTTCGCCATGCGCGAGAAGGAGATACTCGATGGAAACGAAGCCGAAAAGGAATGACGCGCGCCCGACGGAGGCGCGGAGGCTCGCGGAGAACCGGCGCGTCGCCCTCTTCGCGAGGGAGCTGCGGAACGCGTACGCCCAGGCGGGCAGACCGATGTCGGACGACACGCTGGTGCAGGTAGCCCACAGCCTCTCCGAATCGGTGAAATGCCGGGATTCGGAAGTCGGGGCGGTGTTCGCGGAGGCGAAGGCGACGGCGGACATCCCGACGCAGCGGCAGCTGATCGACGCGCTCGGGCGTCTGCGGTCGCGGTCCTGCCTCACGGAGGCGCTGCCGAAGGAACAGGCGGAGCGC
>JBNMGX010000340.1:0-2484 GCA_050872465.1 Hallerella sp. | reverse complement strand
GGCGCCCGCTACCAGTTCATGCCGATGCTCATCGCGGCTGTCGATGTTGCTCTCCCGCTGAACTCGGACGATGTCGCTCCGTATGATCCGTTTGGACTTTATTTTGCTATCCAGTACACGCAGGAATTGATGCCGAATCTTGTTCTCGGTTCCGAACTTGGCTTGAACTGGAAGTTTGAAGACGAAGATATTGACGAGGGGTTGAAAATGACGCTCCAGGGCGAACTCGATTACACGATCGCTTCGATCGGTCTTACTCCTTGGGTTGGTTTGGCCTTTGATCTCCGTCTCACGGATTCGGAATATGCTTCTGTCAAGGCGGATGATTCGGGCGACAACGGGATTTCTTTCTGGGTCGGTGCCGGCTACGATATCAACCCGATGTTCTCTGTCAAGGCGAACCTTGTCATCTGCCGTAGCGATTTCGGCGATTCCCAGGAAATCAACGCAGCTCTCGATATCAATTTCTAAGCGTCAAAACTTCGGTCTTGCGCCAAAAGGCCCGCTTTTCGGCGGGTCTTTTTTCTATATAGGGGAAAAAATCGGAGTTTCTATGCGTTGCTTGGTCACCGGCGGAGCCGGCTTTTTGGGAAGTCATCTGTGCGAACGTCTGCTCGCAGACGGTCACGAGGTCATCTGCCTCGACAATTTCTTTACAGGCAGGCGGATAAACGTGGAGCATCTGCGCGGAAATCCCAATTTCGAACTGGTCCGCCACGACGTCACGGAACCGATTCTTCTCGAAGTGGATCGCATTTTCAATCTGGCGTGTCCGGCAAGTCCCATCCATTACCAGTTCAATCCGGTCAAGACAATCAAGACCAGTGTTATGGGCGCTATCAATATGCTAGGCCTCGCAAAACGCGTCCACGCGCGGATTTTACAGGCTTCGACGAGCGAAGTCTATGGCGATCCGGATGTGCACCCGCAGACGGAAGGCTATTGGGGAAACGTCAACCCGATAGGCATCCGCAGCTGCTATGACGAGGGGAAGCGCGTCGCGGAAACGCTCTTCATGGACTATCACCGGCAGAATCATGTCGATATCCGGATTGTGCGGATTTTCAACACTTACGGCCCGAGGATGCTTTCGAACGATGGACGCGTGGTGAGCAATTTCATTGTGCAGGCTCTTCGGGGAGAAGATATCACCATTTACGGTTCGGGGGAACAGACGCGCAGCTTCTGCTACGTTTCGGATTTAGTCGAGGCGCTTGTCCGCATGATGGACCAGGACGATTGCATCGGACCGGTGAACATCGGAAACCCGCATGAATTTACCATGCTCGAACTCGCGGAAAAGGTTATCTCGCTGACGCACAGCAAAAGCAAAATTTCATTCCTAAGCCTGCCCGGGGACGATCCGAAAAAGCGGAAACCCGATATTTCCCGGGCGAAGATGGCACTTTCCGGCTGGGAACCTTCGGTCGAACTGGATGAAGGCCTCGAAAAAACAATCGCCTATTTTAAATCCGCTTTGAAATAATTTTGTATAAATTGGAAAGGACTTTAACCGTTTGAGGTACCTATGAGTATGATTTTTGTTGCCGCAATTTTTGTGGCGGTCATTGTCGCGATTATCCTGCTTGCGTTTATCGCGAAGTTTTTCAGTCTCTGGCTACAGGCGCTGTTTTCCAAGGCGGGCGTGAGCATGTTCCAGCTGATCGGGATGCGGCTTCGCAAGGTGCCGCCCAAGGTCATCGTGGATTCCCGGATTCTCAGCTGCAAGGCGGGGATGCCCGTCGATACGAATCTTCTCGAAGCGCATTTTATGTCGGGCGGAAACGTCATCCGCGTAGTCCAGGCGCTGATCGCTGCGAACAAGGCGAATATCAAGCTGGACTTCAAGCAGGCGGCGGCGATAGACCTTGCCGGTCGAAACGTCCTCGAAGCGGTCCAGATGTCCGTGAACCCGAAAGTGATTGAAACGCCGCGCGTGAGTGCCGTGGCGCTCGACGGTATCCAGCTTCATGCGGTGACCCGTATCACGGTTCGCGCGAGCATCCAGAAGCTCGTCGGCGGTGCTGGCGAGGAAACGGTCGTCGCCCGTGTCGGCGAGGGAATCGTCTCTTCGATCGGAAGCGCCAAAAGCCACAAGGACGTGCTGGAAAATCCGAACATGATTTCGAAGAAGGTTCTCGCTTCGGGACTTGACGCCGGGACCGCGTTTGAAATTCTTTCGATTGACATTGCCGATGTCGATGTCGGACAGAACATCGGTGCGATTTTGGAAACGGATCGCGCCGAGGCCGACAAGAAAATTGCCCAGGCGAAGGCGGAAGAACGCCGCGCGATGGCTTTTGCCGCCGAACAGGAAATGAAGGCGAAGGTCATGGAAATGCGTGCGAAACTCGTGGAAAGCGAAGCGCAGGTCCCGATGGCGATGGCGGACGCTCTCCGTTCCGGGCATCTCGGCGTGATGGACTATTACAACATGAAGAACATCCAGGCCGATACGCAGATGCGTTCGCAGCTAGGTCTCGG
>JBNMGX010000339.1:0-2497 GCA_050872465.1 Hallerella sp. | reverse complement strand
CCTGACTTCTGTCCACTATCAACTAACCACTGACCACTGATTCCTGACAACTCTCATCCCGCTTACCGTATCCCTCGTCCCTCTCAACAACTGATTCCTGTTTCCGGATTCCTCATTTCTCGCAACCTTCTATCACAAAAATCGTCCAGGAAAAAAATAAACCTTTTTTCTCTTTTTTCGGCTGGGAAGCGTCTTTGGAATTGAAAACTTTTCAAGATTCAAAAAGGAAGTTCCAATGAAGGAAAAATTCGAGATGGAAGCGGAAATTCTCCGCGGGTTGAACAGCGACCAGAAATCCGCGGTTCTTTTCGATCACCAGAAGAACGGTCCTCTGCTGATTCTTGCTGCTGCGGGTTCGGGAAAGACCTCTGTTCTTACACGTCGCATCCAGTGGCGCGTCCTGCAAGGCGTCTGCCCGGAATCGATTCTCGCTTTAACTTTTACCGCCAAGGCGGCGCAGGAAATGCGCGAACGCGTCCAAAAACTTTTTCCCGATGCGGATATTCGTCTGAGCACTTTTCATTCGCTTGCCTTCTCGATTTTGCGGGAAAGGTTCGGGGAAAAGTTCGGCTGGGAACTTGCCGGTTTTGAAAAGGCGCCGAAACCCGGAGAAGGGGAGGCGGAACGCTTTGCCTGTGCGCTGGTCGATCACCGGATGCGTCCTGACGCCATATCGAGGGATGAACTTTTCAATCCGGGAATTTCGCATAAATTAATGTTAAAACTGGAACCTATCCGAAGGGATGTCTTGCGGACGGGAAAAATCGTTTTCGAAGACCTCATCTATCTTTCGACCGGGCTGATTGAAAAGAATCGGGACGTGCAAACCGCGGTGAGGAACCGCTTCCGGGAAATTCTGGTCGATGAATACCAGGATATCAACCCTTCGCAGTATCTGCTCGTTCGGGCGATTCTTGGAGAAAACAGGAGCCTGTTTGCGGTCGGGGACGATGACCAGGCGATTTACGGCTTTCGCGGTGCGGACATCGGAAATGTTTTCCGCTTTTGCAAGGATTTTCCGACGGCGACGCTTCTCCGGCTCGAATGGAACTACCGCTCCGTTCCGAAGGTTTTGTACCTCGCAAACAATATTTTCCGGGACAAGCCTCTCTTGCTCGGAAAGACTCTCCGGGCGGGAAACAGCAGCCGGCATCCTCTCTTTCTCGAAAACCGCGACCCGGAACTCTGGGTGAGCGGGGATCCGCAGACGGAAATGCTCCGAATCGTCTCGAAAATCAAGGAGCTTCGGATGGCGTATGACCTGGAATTCAAAAACTTCGCCATCCTGGTCCGCTATAACCGGCAAAGGCTCTATTACGAAGAAGCGCTGGAAAGCTTTCGGATTCCCGTCTATCGCGAGGGCGATGCGGAAGCTCCGGAAATTTCGGGCGTTCACGTGGAGACCGTGCACGGTTCAAAAGGCTTGCAGTATACGGTCGTTTTTTACGCAGGGCTTGCGGAAAATCTCACGCCGGGAGAGGCGGGAGGAACACGACGCGAACGGAGGGCGCAGCTAGACGAGGAAAAGCGGCTTTTCTATGTCGGCGTGACGCGGGCGGAGGCCGTTCTCATTTTATTATATTGTAAGCGACGTTTTTGGAAAGGGCGTCTTTCCGAATTTAAACCGTCTAGGTTTTTAAGCTATCTGAATCGACCGATCCCGGAGAAATCCCCCATGCCGCTCTTCTTCTTTCGCATTCGCGCTGTCGTCTTGATTTTAGGGTATATGATGCTTGCCGTGCCGCCGTTTCTCTTTCGGAGTGTTTTTTGCCGCAAGTCCCTTGCTGCGTGGATCGAACGTCGCATCCAGGAATTTTCCCGCTTCTGCTTCAAGGCTCTCCGCGTCCAGATCGATATCGAAAACCAGTCGGCGCTTTCCCGCGTCGATTGGAGCCGCCCGGTCATCGTGGTGGGCAATCACCAGTCCTATTTCGATATTCCTATCGTCTTTATCACTCTTGGACGTTCCATCGGATTCTTCGCCAAGAAAGAGCTGACCTACATTCCGTTCCTCAATTTCTGGATGAAGGAAATCCACTGCATTTTTGTCGATCGCAAAAATTCCCGTGCGGGCGTTGAAATCAAGAACCGCCTGGAAGCGTCGAATGAGACAGCCCATGTCTTTATCTTTCCGGAGGGGACGCGCAGCAAGGACGGCTCGGTCGGGGCGTTCAAAAGCGGAGCCTTTCGCCTGGCGGCAGACCTGAATGCGATAATCTTGCCCGTCTATATCCAGGGTTCGCGCGAAACCTGGGAATCTCGAAAGAATTCGGACCGGGTTGTCGTGCATTCCGCGGTCCTGGAACCGATTGACGTCGGGGAACTTTCGAAGGAAAAGCCTGTCAATCCGAAGACGGAGCTTGCCCCGCTAGTCTATGAAAAGTTTCTGGAAAAAGCCCGGTCAAAATGACCGCATTACGGAAAAGTTTTTTGGCAAGGGATTCTTCCGAAAATATCTGTGGATAAATTGTGATTTTGAATGGGGGTATTTAAGGGG
>JBNMGX010000338.1:0-2522 GCA_050872465.1 Hallerella sp. | reverse complement strand
GGAAAAGTCTGTGGAAAGTTCTTTCGACAGCCTGTTCGGCGACGCATCGGACGATCTTCCGCTGGAAGGTCTCGGCGAGTTGCCGAAGCCCGCTGCGGAATCCGCCTCACATATCGTTCCTTCAGCCGAAGTTGCGCAACCGCAGGAAAAGAAAGAATCCTTGTCCGGGTTGGAACCGTCCGTTTCGGAATCTTCGCCACTTTTCGAGAAGTCCACGGAAGAGTCTTCGAAGTCGGAGAGCACTCTGGAGAAGTCTGTGGAAAGTTCTTTCGACAGCCTGTTCGGCGACGCATCGGACGATGCTCTGTCCGAAGATCCGACGACCAGTACGCGTACCCTTGCGGAAATCTATTTCGAGCAGGGTGTGTATGACGAAGCGATTAAAATCTACAGGGATTTGCTTCGCAAAAATCCGGATGACGCGACTTTGAAAAACCGACTTTCGGAAATCGAAAAAATCCGCGATGACAAAAAAGAAAATTAGCGCTTAACGCTCGGAGCGATCCATGGCAACAGTGAGAATAGAACAGCTTTTGCGCCTGATGGCTCAGAAGAAAGCTTCGGACTTGCATATCCGCGTGGGCGTTCCGCCCATTTACCGCATCAACGGGGAATTGACGCGCCTTGTCGATATGCCGATCGATGCCGCAACGATGGACGAGTTCCTGGTCGAAATGATGAACCGCGACCAGATGCATCGCTTTGAAACCGAAAAGGAATGCGACTTTGCTGTGGGCGCTCGGGATATGGGGCGCTTCCGCGTGAACGTTTTTCGGCAGCGCGGGTCGTCGGCGATGGTGATCCGCCATATCAAGGCGAGTATTCCAAAGTTCGAAGAGCTGAAGCTTCCACCGGTCATTCTGGAACTTGCGGAACGAAAACGTGGGCTTGTCCTGGTGACGGGCACGACGGGTTCCGGAAAATCGACATGCCTCGCTTCGATGATCGACCATTTGACCGATACGGTTTCGGACAACATCATCACGGTGGAAGATCCGGTTGAATACCTGCATACGGATCGGAAGTCGATCGTTTCGCAGCGTGAAATCGGCGTGGATACGAATTCTTACGCAAACGCTCTTCGGGCGGCGCTTCGCCAGGATCCGGACGTTCTTCTCGTCGGTGAAATCCGCGATTTGGAAACGATGCAGATCGCCCTTACGGCAGCCGATACCGGTCACATGGTCTTTGCGACTATCCATACGACGAATGCGACGGAAACGATAGCGCGTGTCCTTTCGATGTATCCGCCGCACCAGCACGATGAAATCCGCTTGCTTCTCGGGGAATGCCTTGCGGGGATCATCAGCTTGCGCCTGCTTCCGACGGCAGACGGTTCGGGCCGCGTTCCCGCTGCGGAAATCATGATCAACACCGCCGCGATTCGCGAGTACATCGTCGATAAGGATAAGACGGGACTTGTGGAACAGGCGATTGCCGAAGGCCATTTGCAGTATCACTGCCAGACTTTTGACCAGGCGCTTCTGGATCTTTATTCCAAGCAGCTGATCACTTACGAAGTGGCGCTGGCCGCGGCGACAAACCCGGATGATTTCGATCTGAAGGTTCGCGGCATTTCGGGAACTTCCGATCGCGGGTGGATGTAAGATGAAAATTCTGATGGCGCAAATGGAAGTCGTTCCCGGAAACCCGGAAAAAAATTTTTCCACGGTGAAAAGATTTGTCGAAGAGGGTGTTCGGAGGAAAGCAGACCTGGTCGTTTTCCCGGAAATGTGCGTCCCGGGTTACCTGCTTGCGGATTTGTGGGAAGAAGCGAGTTTTGTCGATAGATGCGTACAAATTAACGATGCGATTCGGAATTTGTCAAGCGAAATCGACATCCTTTTCGGAAGCGTGGCGAAGGAAGATGAAAGCGGGGAAAACGGAAGGTCTCTTCTTTACAATGCGGCTTTTTACGCTTCGAAAGGCGAGTTCAAAACGCTCGTCCGCGCGGGCGGCATCCAGAAAAAATTCTTGCCGAAGACGCTTCTCCCGAGTTACCGCGAATTTGAAGAACCTCGTTATTTTTCGGACCTTCGAAAGCTCGCGCAGACGGCGGGCGTTCCGGTGTCTGAAATTCTGGAACCTTTGACGGTCGGCGGAATCCGGCTCGGGATAACGATTTGCGAAGACGGCTGGGATTCGCTCTACAAAATCAAGCCGTTTGAAATCTTGCGACAGAAAATGTCTCCCGGCGATCTGCTCGTCAACATTTCCTGTTCGCCTTATACGCAAGGAAAGGACCTGGCGCGGGACCGCGTTTTCGGAGCGCACGCTTCGAAGGCGAAAATTCCCCTTCTCTATGTCAATGCGGTCGGTTCCCAGAACAACGGCAAGAACATCTATGCGTTTGAAGGCGACTCCAGCGTCTATGATGCGGCGGGAAAGAGCGTCTTTTCCCTGCCGATTTTTGAAGAACATGCGACGCTCGTCTCGTTTGAATCCGGAAAAGTTTCAGTCGATGAAGTCGAAGCTCCGCGAAAGACGGGAATCGCCGAGGTCAGGGAGGCGCTGGTCTATAT
>JBNMGX010000337.1:0-2535 GCA_050872465.1 Hallerella sp. | reverse complement strand
TTCTCGCCGGTGTCGAAGACGAAGTTTCCGCTGAAGAATCCCACTATACCCGTCCGGAAGAAGTCATCGACTTCACCAGCAAGACCGGTGTTGATTCCCTTGCCATCTCGATCGGAACGAGCCATGGCCGTTGCAAGTTCAAGCCGGAACAGTGCACCCGCAATGCGGACGGCGTTCTCATTCCGCCTCCGCTCGCTTTCGACGTTCTCGCCGAAATCGAAAAGAGGCTCCCGGGCTTCCCCATCGTTCTCCACGGTTCTTCCTCTGTTCCGCAGGAATATGTCCGCGAAATCGAAAAGTACGGTGGAAAGATTCCGGATTCCGTCGGCATTCCCGAAGAACAGCTCCGCAAGGCTGCGAAGTCCGCTGTCTGCAAGATCAACATCGACTCCGATGGCCGTCTTGCGATGACCGCCGCTATCCGCAAGGTCTTTGTCGAATCCCCGAGCGAATTCGATCCGCGCAAGTATCTCGGACCAGCCCGTGACGAACTCAAGAAGATGTACGCCCGCAAGAACCGCGAAGTTCTCGGTTCCGCGGACCGCCTTCCGTTTGCAAAATAAGTCAAACGGCTGACATTTGTTCCTTTGGGTCTCGTACATTTTTTGTGCGAGACCTTTTTTTGAGGTCTAGAAAATGAAAGTTTGCCCCCACTGCGGAGCGGAAATACCGGACAAGGCCGTCAGTTGTAAGGAATGCGGAAGCGATGCGCAAACCGGCTGGTCAGAAGGTGCGGAAAACGCTGACCTGGAAATGCCCGATTACGATGAAATCTTGGAGAATGAATTCGGTTCTTCTAAAAAGAGGTTTTCAAAAATAGCGACCGCAGTTATCGCTGGACTTGTCGCGTTGTTTCTCTTGGTAGCCTTTATTGTGTAGCTAGCGATTTTGAGTTTTCTTGAGTTCCGCAACGACTTGGTGCGCCTTTTCGAAATCAAAATCATCGATTGCCTGCTTGAGCTCTTTAAGAAGGTTGCTCCGCTTGGAATCGAATTTAATGCGCTCAACTACTTTCAAGGCGATGCGACAATCCATCGGGATTGCGTCTTGAATAGCCGGTTCAATCATTTCGAGCATCTTGGCAAGCTTGCTGTCCGCATTCGGATCTTCGATTAGCTCATCGTCCTGCTCGCCTATCGCCGAGGCGGCAAGAGGAATCGCTTTTCGAATTCTTTCGATCAGCTGTTCGAGAATATCGCCCAGTTTGCTCCAAGGCGGCGCATCTAGTTTGGCTTCATCGGATGAAATTTTAAATTCAAGCTTTGCTGCCATTTCCTGCAACTTCGTACAACCGATGGTTCCCGCGATGCCTTTGAGCGTATGGACCATGCGGACGGCAGTCTCCTTTTCCCCATTTTGGATAGCATCGAGAATCTTGGGAACATATCCGTCGAAATCATCGACAAAGCGCCGAATTACCTTGAGGTATAAGGGCTTGCTGCCAACCGAACGGTATAGTCCGAGTTCCGCATCAAAATACGGAATGCGGTCGAATGCGGCGAGAAACGGGTCTTTGGAAACAATCGGTTTGAGTTGGCTTTCGCTTGCCTGGCCATCTTTGTTCGCAGCTTTTTTTTGCTCGAGCCACTTGGCAAGTTCCGCATAGAATTCAACGGGATCGATCGGCTTGGTGATATGGGCGTTTAGGCCGGCTTCCAAACTTTTTTCCTTGTCTCCCTGGAGCGCCCGGGCGCTCATGGCGACAATGGGTACATTGCGCTTTTTTTCTTCCTGCATTTGACGAATGGCTTTTGTCGCTTCGAACCCGTCCATAACGGGCATCTGCAAATCCATCAGAATCAGGGCGTAGTCGTTTTTCTTGACCGCTTCGACAGCTTCCTTGCCGTTGTTCGTCACATCGACATCCAGGCCGACACGGTTCAAAAGCTCAATGGCGAGTTCCTGGTTCAGAGCGTTGTCCTCGACAAGCAAGATGCTTGCCCGTTCAAAGCGGTATTCCGGCTGGACTTTTGGCTTGTGCGTCTTGCTGTCCTCGATGACGCGGAATCCGAGAGCTTCTTCCAGGGTATTTTTCAGATCCTTCAATAGGAATGGTTTTGGCAAAAAGCGTTTAAAGCCTGCTTCAACGGCTTCCTTGAGAATTTCTTCGTCGTTTTGCTTGAAAATGGCGACAAGAGGCGGAACGCCTTTTCCGAAATCCGAAAGCTTTTGGGCCAGGGCGGAAGCGGGCATTTCCTGAATGTTCCAGGCAATCATGACGCAGTCGTAAGATTTTTGTTTGAACATTTCCTGAAATTTGTCCGCATCTGCCGCCAGCGAAGCATCTATTTCAAGCGCATCGAAAAGTTTCCCCAGGATATTTCTGGCTTCGACATTTTCGTCCAGAACAAGGACTGATTTCCCTTGGAGCGGAGACTTCCCCTTATTCTGCGGGCGGTCAATGACATCGAATGTCACCGTAAAGTAAAACTCGCTGCCTTTTCCGGGTTCGCTTTTGACTTGAAGTTCCCCCCCCATCAGTTCGACCAGGGAATGGGAGATGGAGAGGCCAAGCCCGGTTCCGCCGTACTTGCG
>JBNMGX010000336.1:0-2536 GCA_050872465.1 Hallerella sp. | reverse complement strand
TCCTTGCGGACCGTATGAAAGCTCAAGCCTCCGACGCGATTGCTCCATGTGATGCGCGCTTTCAGCTCTCCCCCGAAATACGTTTCGTTCACGGCGGCAAAGACGCTCGTCAGGTCGTGAAACTTGCCGACGGGGCGAATCGGAGGGAACCGGGTATTTCTTGTCACCTGCGGAAGTCCCGCATCCGCGAGAATTTGGTCGGTCGCCGTCCAGATCCGGGAAAGCAGTTCCTTTGCACGAGCCTTATTCCCCGCCGTCTTACGCTTAAAAGAAATACGGACCCATTCCGCGGCGAGTTCGCGAACAGGGAAAAATTCCGGAGCTTTCATGTACGACGGAAGTATCAGCTCGTAGCTGTTCTCGAAAATTTTCTTCCGCGCGCGAAAGCTTTTCTTGAGACGGTCCGCATAAAGGAAGACGACCGTTCCGTCCAAAGAAAGAAGGTTTTCCGCCGAATACTCCAAGTGCGACCGTACTTTCGCCGTTCCGAAAAGATCCGTCTGCAGAGGTTCCGCCGTCATCCGTCTTTGCGTTCCATGAGATTTTTCGCCTGGCCTTCCGCCCGCACAAAGTCTGGTTCCAGGACATTCATCGCGAGGATTCCTTCGTAGAGGCTTTCCGGAAGGGAAAGGGCTGCGTAATGCGCCGAAATATCCGCGATGAGTTCTTCGAGTTCATCGGGAAGATAGACGATGAAGCTCCGATTCCGGTCGGTGAGAAGGTGTTCCGGCACGCAAAACTTCCCCGCCGTTTCGCTGAAGTACATCCGGCACGTCACCGGGCGAAACGCATAGACGCCGCAGCTTCCCGAAGACAGAATGAACGGACATGGAATTCCCCTTTCGAAATAGCGGACAAGCGCCGAGTCGTCCGGGTCGGAACTCCCCTCGGATTCGGCCATTCGAAAAAGTTCGCGATAAACCTTACTTCGGGCGTGGCACTTTTCGAGAACCGGCAAGAGAACCCGGGACTTGAGGATTTCAGAATAGAAGAGCGCGAGTTCGAACGGTTCGACTGACATCGGAAAGTGATGGCAACAGTTGCCGCAGCCCGCCTTGCAGGAAATCCCGGATGCGTGCTGCGGAAGAGTCGCCGAGAGATAGCGCATGAAGGCTTCCTCGTAGGCTTTCGCAAAGCGAATAATCGCCGGAAGTTCCGAGGCGAAATTTTCTTCCGTGATGGCAACGTCTCGCGCGGAGGCTTTTGCGACGGAACAGAGCCTTTCCCGTTCAGAGACCAAGAGGGAACGCATCAGAAGCACCGCGTGCCGATAAGATTTTGTCGGAAAGTATTCCAAGTGGACATCCTCTTTTTCAAATATATGAAGTGTATTTCCGATTCGCCGTTCCTTTTTTAAAACAGGAATCTATTTTTTACTCCGTCCCTGTCCGCTTTTTCCGGGAGTTTTCCCATGAGATTTCCTTTCTCCTTTGTCTCTGCCATTCCGCTAGCCCTTTTCGTCGGATGCAACCTTTTCGATCCGTCGGAAAACGTCTCCGTCAAATCGAGCGACACGGACATGCTCATCATCGAAGGGCAGGCGCGATTCCGGGACGAGGATTACGAAAAAGCCGCCGGGTATTTTTCATCCGCCATCCGAAACGATTCCACAAAGTCCGAAGCGTGGTTCGGGCTTTCCAAGGCAAACCTCTATAGAAACGGAGGCGACCCGTTCGAACTGCTCCTGCTTCTCGACAGCGATGCGTCCATCCCGCTGATGGATCTCGATTCCGCCGAAGTCGAACGCCATTACAGCTCCATCTACAGCGCCCTCGTTCCGCTCCGCGAACTGGTACGGCGCGACACGCTCACGAGAAACAATCCCGCGCTAAAGCTTTCGGACAGAAACGTTTCCTACTCCAACTTTTCGGCGAGCTACGCCATCCTCGAATTCGCCTACACGATTCTCCGGTTCAGAAAGGGTTCAAATTCCGACGTGGAACTTTCCCTCCGCGACGACGGTTCCGTGGAAATCGATGCGAGCGAACTTTATGACAAGGCTCTCGCCGACCCGCTCCTCGCTTCCCGGTTCAACGCCGACATGGACACGCTCGGAGACGACCTGAAGCGTCTAGTCCAAGACATCCTCCCCGAACTTTCCGACATTCTCGACGATTCGACATTCTTCGATTCCACGGCAAGCACGGTTGAATACTCGATCCTTTTTTACAGGCTAGGTGACACCATCGACAACGATGGCGACGGATGCATCGACGAAGAAATTTTGGACGGTATCGACAACGACGGCGACGGATTAATCGACGAGGATCTGCGGCTCGTTCCGCTAATGAAGGATTCCGATGCGCGGGTCTCGTTCATCGGTGTGGGAAAGGACAGTCTCGACCACGACCGGAACGGCGAAAAGGAAGAAACATCCGAGAGAACGCTCTTAAAAAACGGGAGACTCTCCTTCGCCAAGGATTTTGAAAAAATTTCCGCAAGCGATTCCGCATCACTCGAAATCCGCAAGGCTATCGCTCTGGACACGGATTCGACGAACATCCGCTACCCGCTCGAAGCGCGCAAGGCTCTCGTC
>JBNMGX010000335.1:0-2551 GCA_050872465.1 Hallerella sp. | reverse complement strand
GAAAAATCCTGGTTCGTGTCGAGATTTGACTTGGAAATCTCTTGCGTCGGGATTTCGAAAATGCGGGTGAGAGCTTCTCTCGCCCCGGCGACGGTAATCGTATCCGGATCTGGCTGGGGATTTCCCACGATCGTGTAGCCGTCCTTTGCGCGGAATGCTCCCTTGAGATGTACCGGGACCACGCGGGAAATTCGCGTATCGATTTCGATTTCCAAGGCGGCGATTTGATTTGCGCTTTCGTAGCGAACCGCCGGAAATTCCGGGGCGACAAAATTTTCTTCGGATAAAATGACGCGTTCGAGACCGAGTTCCGCTTCGTGCAAATCGACGACGATCCTCGCAGCGTTTTTTCCTGCGCCCTTGAGCCGGATGAGATCGATCGCTGTACCGCGTACCGTAACCGTAATCTGCGAAGCGGGCCGCGATGCGATGGCGAGAGTTTCCGGAAGTCTCGTGAAGACGAGGGGAACATCGATGTCGATTTCCGTCATGCGCGCGGACACGACATAAAACCAGATGGCGATGCCAAAAATGCAGGCGACGATTTTTAATCCGATGTGCTTCATCTCTCTTTCAAAAATAGTTATAAAAAGTTATATTCGTTTGCGTGCTGAACCAAATTCGATATTTAATTTCAGAAGCGTTTCGCGGTTGGAAGGAACATCGCACGGTCGTCTTTCCGTCCCTGGTGACAATTTTTCTCTGCGCGGTTCTTCTCGGACTTTCGGGGGCGTTTCTGCTCGGCGCTTACCGGCTTTCGGGTGTCGAAGGAAAGCTTTACCGCGTCGAGGTTTTCTTGAAGGATTCCGTCTCGGAAGATTCCGTGCGATCCTTGCACGAAGAACTCTTGAAGTTCAAGGAATTTGACTCGGTTGCTTACAAAAGCGCAGACATGGCGATGGAGGATTTTAAACGTCGATTTTCGGAAGAGATGCTTGCTGAGGTCGATGGAAATCCGCTTCCGGCTTCGTTTGCCATGACGCTTTCGCCGCGCTACCGGGAACCTTCGATTTTGCACGAGCTGGTGCTTGCGCTCGAAAAGAATCCGTCGTTCGATGCTGTCGAGGCGCCGACCGTTTTTGTCGATCGGATTGCTGAGTGGAAATTCGCCCTTGTTTTTTGGCCCATCGCGACGACCGCTCTCATCTTTGTGACGCTTTTCCTCATCATCGGAAACGCCGTGCGGCTGTCGCTTTTTTCGCGGAAGCTTTTGGTGGAAAACTTGAAGTACGCGGGAGGATCCGCCTTCTTTATCGAATTTCCGTTTCTTCTCGAAGGAATCATGCAAGGCGTTTGCGCGAGCGGCCTTGCTGCCTTGCTTCTCGCTTTTGCCGAAAGCTCCCTCTCGCGGGAAATCCCCGTCCTTGATTTTTATCTCGGCGGATACAGGTGGCTTCTTTTGCTTGTCGTTATCGCGGTCACGTTGGTCTCGGTGTATTCGAGCTATCGCAGCGTCCGGGGATTTTTGAAGCACGATGCGATGGAAAACTAGGCCATGAAATTTCGACTGCTTCTGACTTTTTACCTGCTTTTCCTTTTGGGAAACGGCCTGTCGTTTGCGGCAAAAAAAACGACGGCGGGGGAACTTTCGAAACAGCGTTCGGAACTGAAAAATCTCGAAGCGAACCTCGTGAAACAGCGAAAGCGGATAAGGCTTCTCGAATCCGAGGAAAAGGGCGTTCTCAATACGATTGCCGTCCTGGATGAGAACTTGACTCGTACAAAGGAATATGTCCAGCTTCTGTCGCGGAATGAATCGACGGTGAAAAAATCGCTCCTGGAAATCAACGGGGAACTGGATTCGCTGGATTCCGAGATTTCCCGGCGAAACGAGGCGATGAAAAAGCGGATTCGGAAGCTCTACATCCACGGTGGAACAGGAATCTGGAATGCCGTCTATGCGGAAATCAAAGGGGAAACGTCGCCGGAACGGCAGATCTACTATGTGGACAGGCTGCTTGCGCGTGACCGGGAACAGGTCGAAAAACTTTCCTGGCTTTTGCGGGAACGTTCGCTCAAGAAGCGCGAAGCGACCAGTCGGCTTTCGGAATTGCACAGCCTGCAAGCGAAAAAGGCCGCGGAAGAGGAAGGTTTAAAATCCCAGATTCAGACGCAGGGAACGGTTCTTGCCGCTGTCCAGAAAAATAAAACCTTGCAGCAGCGGGCCGTCCAGGAAATCGAGCGGAACCAGAAAACGATGCTTGCGCTTATCCGAAAGCTCGAAAAAAAACGCGAAAGGGAAATCGCCGAGGCGAAAAGGGCGAAACAGAAAAAGAAGACGCAAAAGCCCGGCAAGAAAATCGCGAAGATGCCGCAGATCCCGGTGAAGCCGATAGGCCCGAAATGCATGCCGTTAAACGGGGAAATCATCAGCCGGTATGGAATGCACGAACATCCCGTTCTGCACATCATGACGCGCAATCTGGGAATCGAAATCCGCGGGAAGAAAGGCGCAAAGGTTCGGGCGGCTGCGGCGGGAACCGTCGCCATGGTGACGGAAATCGACGGCCGTGGCCCGTCCGTTATCATCGAGCACGAAGGCGGCGTCTAT
>JBNMGX010000334.1:0-2552 GCA_050872465.1 Hallerella sp. | reverse complement strand
GTCTCTAAGATGAAGCCCGGTCGTCGGTTCGTCGAGAAGATAGAGTACGCCTTTCCGTCCGGCTCCGCGCGAAAGCTCCCCTGCAAGCTTCATCCGCTGGGCCTCACCGCCCGAAAGCGTCGTCACGGACTGCCCGAGACGCAAGTACTCAAGCCCTACGTCGATAAGGCTCTGGAGCCGTTTCACGATTTTAGGCTGGTCCTTGAAAAACTCGCTCGCTTCATCGATTCGCATCGAAAGGACATCGGCGATGTTTTTCCCTTTAAATTCTACGGCGAGGGTTTCCCGGTTGTAACGTTTGCCCTTGCAGACATCGCAGGTTTCCCACACGTCCGACAGAAAATGCATTTCCACGGATGTCATGCCGCGTCCTTCGCACGCTTCGCAGCGTCCGCCTCCACGGCAAGAATTGTAGCTGAAACGGTTCGGACCAAAACCCTTCATCTTCGAAAGTTCCATCTTCGCGAACAGCTCGCGAATCGGATTCAGCGCATCGGTAAAGCTCGCCGGCGTCGAACGGGGCGTTCCCGAAATGGGGCTCTGATCGACAGCGAGAACTTCCTTGACCGTTTCCGGGAAAATCGCCCGCAGCCGGGCCTTTCGACGTTTTTCGCCGCGACCGAAGGCATCCTGCATCAGCGGCAGGACTTCATCCATGACGAGCGAACTTTTTCCGGAACCCGAAACTCCGCAGACCGTCGAAATCCGGTTTTCCGGAAAGCGGACCGAAATGTTTTTCAGGTTGTGCGAAGAAAGATTCCGAAATTCGAGGAACGGGGCGTTCGCCGGGATAGGATCTATCGGCGGGTTGTAAACGGGAACGTTTCCGGTCAGATACTTCACCGTTTCGCTCCGCGGGAACTTTTTCAAGGCGGACTTTTTCGAAAGAAGCTTCGGCGAACCCTCGGCGACCACCTCGCCGCCATACTCGCCGGCGAGAGGCCCCATATCGATCAGATGGTCCGCTCCGCGAATCATCTCCAGGTCATGCTCCACCACGATCAGCGTATTTCCCAAATCCCGCAAGCGATACAGGGAATCGAGCAGTTTCTTCGTATCGCTCTGGTGAAGCCCGATCGTCGGCTCGTCGAGCACGTACATCACGCCTTCTAATCCGCTGCCGATTTGGCTCGAAAGGCGTATCCGCTGGGATTCCCCGCCCGAAAGCGAATCTCCCGTTCGGTCCAGGTTCAAGTATCCCAGCCCGACATCTTCGAGGAATCGGAGCCTGCCAAGAATTTCCCGAAGAAGCGGAGCCGCGATTTTTTTCCGGGATGCGTCCAACTGCAAATTTCGGAACCATTCGGTCGCAACGTGGATGCTCATCGACGAAACTTTGGAAATATTTTTTCCGTCAATCGTCACCGCACGAATTTCGGGTTTTAAGCGCGAACCCTTGCAGTCAGGACAAATTTCTCCCGAACGCAGAATACCCAACCCCGCACACCGTTCGCAGGCACCCCAATGCGTGTTGAAGCTGAACTGCTTCGGGTCAAAATCCTGCTTCAGGTAATAGCGGCAATGTCCGCAGCTCGGGAAAAGCGAATACGGGTGAATTTTCCCGTCAACGCGAAGGGCGACGGAATGCGCTCCATCGTGAAAAGCCCGTTCAAGGGAATCGACAAGGCGCGCCACATTGGATTTCGAAACCGGAACCGTATCCGCCACGGCATAAGCCTCCTTCACCGATTTCGGCGAATTTTCAAGCGGCAGTTCATACGGTTTCCCGTCGAGCAGAATCTTTCGGTAACCCAGTTCCTGCAAGCGGCCCGAAATCCCGGGAAGCTTTTCCGCCTCGGAAACCATCCACTCGCCGTTTGAATCCGCGATAAAGATCGGGGCGAGCACTTCGGCAAGCTTTCCCGCAAAATGTTTCTGAAGGCTTTCGACAATCGAGGAAACCGACGAGGATTCCAGCGGACGCCCGCAATGCGGACAATGCGCCGTTCCAGCCCGCGCCCAGAGAATCCGAAAGTAGTCGTAGATTTCGGTAAGAGTCGCCACGGTACTCCGCGGACTTTTCGAAGCGCATCCCTGGTCAATCGCAATCGCCGGCGAAAGCCCCCGAATAAAATCAACCGAACCGCGATCGAGACGCCCCAGAAAGCGCCGCGCATACGTGCTCAGCGTTTCCACAAACCGGCGCTGCCCTTCCGCAAAAAGCGTATGGAAGGCGAGACTCGACTTTCCCGACCCGGAAACGCCCGAAATCACCGTCAGCCGGTGCCGCGGAATCGTCACCGAAAAATTTTTCAGATTGTGCTTTCTCGCCCCGACGACCTGGATGTCCAAACTTTCCGAACTTTCCAGACGACGGACCGTCTTGGATTTTTCCGCCTGTTCCGGGAAGAGAACCTTTGAGAGAAACTTTCCCGTCAGGGACCTGGGATTTCGAGCGACTTCTTCGGGAGTTCCCGTCGCCACGACTTCTCCGCCCCGCTCACCGGCATCCGGCCCCAGATCGACAATCCAGTCCGCGCACTTGATGACATCCATGTTGTGTTCAATGATCACCAAGCTGTTCCCGAGGTTCCGCAAGCAGGCAAGGCATC
>JBNMGX010000333.1:0-2556 GCA_050872465.1 Hallerella sp. | reverse complement strand
GATGAAGCCTATCTCTATTCGGTTTTTTTGAGTGCGGATCGCGGTCGTGCTTTTATGAATTGTATTTCTTGGGGAGGGGACTCGGTTGAAATTGTAGAGGATACGCTGATTCATGATGCTAATCCGGAATTAATCGAAAATAGTTTTGCTGAGCTGCAACAACTCGTAGAATTTGCAAAAGAACGAAAAATTTTTGTTGTTGGCGTAATTTTCCCTCAAAATCCGGCTTATAAATTAACTGGAGCTTTTGGCCGCTACGGACTTAGGCGTAGCAGTGCGTCAAAACTTATTGATAGCCTCAAGGCGTTGGAAAATAAATATTCAAATTTCATCCTGATGGATGAAAATAAAATGGGGAATCACGATTATTCGGATAGCTTGGCGATGGATTTTGACCACCTTTGCGATGCCGGAGCAAAACAACTTTCCGCTCGTCTGGATTCCCTGTTGAGGACGTTGAAGTGAAAATCGTACTGATTGGGATGATGTGTATTGTATTGCTTTCCTGCTCGGAAAGTTCATCCCCTTTGCGAATCGAAGCGGAAATTCTCGAACCGAAAGTCTCCGTGGAACCAAACGCCAGAGCCTATCTGTTCGACACTTTGGGGGCAGAAACGGTGAAAATCGTTTTCCGCAACGACGAGACGGGAAACTTGGTCTATGCAAAACTCACAAAAGATTCGACGATTCTGCAGGAATACGATTCGGATATCGATGTCTATCATCCGGCAATTTCCCCCGATGGGAAATGGGTTGCCTTTGGAACATCCCCGGAATCTGTCGGTAGGCGACCTTTTCAAGTCTATCTGCAGTGTTTGGACGATTCCGGTTTGCGGATTCCTATCGAAGGCGAGGCGGCGATTCCGAGATTTCGTGTTTTGCCTTCGGGCGATACAGCTCTGGTTTATGTTTCGACAAGTAGCGTCAACGATAACGTTTCGAAATGGAAAAAACAATCGATTTCTAAAGTCCTTTTTCGAAACGGGTGCCTTTCCGCCTCACAGAAAATTTTTTCAGGAGCCTATAACGGAGGCGTTTCCGAGGATTTGCGGTTGACTGTTACCGGTGCGCATTATTTGCGCGTCCATTCAAATCTTTCCGGCATCGAAAAGGATACGGTCTGGTATGACAGTGCGCAGGTCTGCAATGTTTCCTTATCGACGGACGGATCGTTGCGGACGCTGTTTCTCGATATGGCGTCAAAGCGCGGCCAGGAATTTTCAAAAGCGGACTACCTGCCGCATCATCGGATTCTCATCGCGGATTCGTTGGGTAATTTAATTGGAAGTCTCCCTTCTCCGGAACCCTATTCCTTCGACCATCCGGAATGGGTCTATGGTTCGGAACATTTGATTCCCGTCATGGTCACGAGCGATGTGCATGAAAAAGTTTCCCTTCTAGATGTTCGAGATTCTTCCGTCCATCCGATTATTTCTGGCGGAGATCTGTGGCATCCCGATATATGGATAGAAAAATGAAAAAAATTTTTGTTGGATTTTTGGCGTTTGTCCTTTGTTCCTGCAGCGACTCCTCGTCTCCGGCAAGCGTTGACTCTGTCGATATTTTACCCGACGAAAGCCACGCCGGGATGATGCTCGTGAAGGCCGCGGGGAAATCGACCGTTCTCGGTTCGAACCGTTCCTCGAAAATGGACGAGTTTCCGGAAATGAAAGTACTCTTCTCCTACGACTTTTCCATCGGAGAGCACGAGGTGACATGCGACGAGTACAATTCTTTCTCTTCGCAGCCGCTGAATTGTTCGGGCGATATCCCAGCGACAAATGTCACCTATTTCGACGCAGCCCTTTTCGCCAACGAAAAATCGAAAGTGGAAGGTCTCGACACGGCCTACGAGTATGCGTCCGCCGTCTTCAGCGAAGCAGGCAACTGTACGGATCTCGGAGGGTTCGCCTTTCATCCGGAGCGGAACGCCTACAGGCTTCCGACCGAAGCGGAATGGGTCCTTGTCGCGGCGCAGGACTTTCGATCGTCCGCATCTTGGAACTCAGGCAATTCGGACTACAAATTGCATCCGGTCTGTTCCGCAGAGGGACGTTCCGAAATCTGCGATATGGCCGGGAACGCAGCGGAATGGGTAAACGACTGGAGCGGAAAGTTTCGTGATACGGTACTTTCGAATTTTGTCGGAGCATCCGATGGCGGGAGCCTCGGGAAACGCGTCCTCAAGGGTGGCAGCTTCCGCAACGCGCCTGACGCGATGACGCTCCACTCCCGTGGGGATGTCTATGCGGTAATCTCTTCGACGTTTGCGGACTATGTAGGCTTTCGGCTCGCCCTGGGAAAAATTCCCGATGCGGTCTATCTGGACAAGAACGGCCAGGCTTCGGATTCCCCGGTCCGGATCAAGGCGTCTTCGTATGACCTGAAAAACAGGCTGGGAACTCTTCGGGCAAAACTTGTCTTTCGAAAGGACGATAGCGGCAATCTGGCGTTTGCCAATTACTGGAACGCTTCGCTCTCGGTTACGGAAATTCCCGACACGCTGGACGCCTACCACCCGGCCATCTCCCCGGACGGGAAGCGAGTCGCCTTCTG
>JBNMGX010000332.1:0-2559 GCA_050872465.1 Hallerella sp. | reverse complement strand
TTGTTCCAAGGATATAAAAAAGGCTCCCTCTTCCAAGGAAGCCAAACGGAAAATTTCCGAATATCTTATTCTTCGGATTCATCCTTCTTGACCGCGCGACGGGTCTTGCGCTTTGCCGCTGCAATGTTCAGCGTGCCGTTGCCAGCGAAGCGCTTGTTGAACTGGTCGATACGGCCAGCGGTATCCACGCGGTGCTGCTTGCCTGTCCAGAAAGGATGCGTGTCGCTTGTAATTTCCAGGGAAACTACGCTATGTTCGACACCATCGATCACTTTCTTTTCGGCAGAGGACTTCGTGGAGCGGGTGATGAATTCTTTACCCGTATTCGCATCAACGAACACGACCGGTTTGTAATCGGGATGAATACCATTTTTCATTTTTGAATCCTGCTGATTAAGCGTTGGTTACGCCAAATTTAGATGATTTTTTCCGTTTTGGCAATTCGCAAATAGTATTTTTTAGGCATGAAGTCGAAGAGAGCCTTTTTGTTTTCCGCCTTGACCGCTGCGAGCCTTTTTTCCGGCTGTTCCGAAGCCCCCGACGAAAACCCGCTGGAAGTAAACAAGAAATACACTTTGGAATCGTGGCCTGATGAAAATTACATCGCCGAACTGGATTCCATTTTAAAAGCGGAACCGCTCAAGCCGGATGCGGACAAGGAAAAGACAGCTCTTACCATCTATTCGGGGGCGATGCCCACGATAAAGCTTCCGGGAGAAAAAAAGGCGCAAGTTCAAAAGCCAAGCGAAAAGCAGACCGCGGGGACCGGTCAAGGGAAAGCTTCCGCGACGCAAAAAGCCGAACGCTTTGCGGACCGTTTCATGAACGCCCTCTCAGAACTACAGTCCGACCCGTCCAATACGGCGAAATACCGAACCGTTTCCGCCAAAGCCGGAGAAAATCTCTTTGCGCTGCTCTCGCGCGCCTACGGGAACGATGCGACAAAACTCCCCAAGTTCTACACGCTGTCCGCACTGCAGTCCGTCAATCCGAACGTCAGGCTGGAACACCTCGAAGCAGGCGACAATGTCCGCATCCCGGTTCTCGGACGCTAGTTCAAAGAACGCCTTTCGAGCTGGGAACGCCTTTTACGTTGCGCGACGGGGAAACGGCCATGGCGACAGCCCGTGCAAACGCCTTGAATATCGCTTCGAGGCAGTGGTGGTTATCCGCTCCGTAGAAAAGCTCCACGTGCAGATTCATCCGTGCATTTTCGCCGAGCGTCTTGAAAAAATGCTCAAAGAGGCTCGCCGGCATGTTTTCCGCGCCGACCGTCGCATCCGGCAAACGAACCCGCCAGACGATTCCAATCCGGTTTGAAAAATCCACGCAGACACGCGCCAAGGCTTCGTCCATCGGAACAAAGTAAAAGCCGTAACGTTCGATGCCCTTCTTGTCCCCGAGGCATTCGGCGAGAGCGTTTCCCAGGCAAATCGCAATGTCCTCAACGGAATGGTGCATATCGACACGCGTATCGCCGAGACACTTGACCCCGAGCGAAAAGCCGCCGTGCACCTGGAAAAGGTCCAGCATGTGGTCGAGAAAACCCGAACCGGTCGAAATACTCCCGCGGGAAGTCTCGTCGAGGTTCAGCGAAAGCTCGATTTGCGTTTCGCTCGTATTGCGGATGATTTTCGCTTCGCGCATCCTTATCTCCTCGTGAACTTGCCGTTCGGCGCTACACAGAAACGGCTTGCGTGTCCCTTGCGGACCGGGACATTCGCCCGTTTGCCGTTGATAAGCATCTGGCCCACGGCATCGGGATTGCCGATGACAAGGCAGAGCGTGTCACCGTAGGAATAGGAAATCCGGGAACGCGCCGACGTGATGTTCCCTTCGCGCAAGACCTTGTTGTCGTTCAGGCTGCGGTAGATCCCGACCCACGAACTTGCGGAATCGTTGCCGGTGAGCGCAACAGACAGCTTATTTGCGTTTTCCGTAGAATCCTCGGAAGCCTTTTCCCGGGAATCCGAAGAAACGATGAAAGTCGTCGCCGAGTTTCCCTTGGCGGAAACCTTTTTCGCGGTATCGGGCAAAGCGGAAGAGGTATCTGTCGCGACAGAGAGCGATTCGGGCGGGATGTTTTCCGCTCCGTCCGGTACATCCGCTTCAAAAGAAGACGTATCTTCTTCCACAACCGGAGTCTCGGACTTTTTCGAAGTCGGCAACACGGCATCCGGGGAAGATTTCAGGAAATAGACGCCCACCAGAAAAGCGACAGCCAAGACCACGACGACAAGAATCGCCACTTTCGACCCGCCCTTTCCCTGCTTCAACTTTTTCGCGGCAAAGGATTCATCGCCCGACGAAAGCGTTTCGGCTGCGAGAAATTCCTGCGAGTAGGAAGACCCCGCTTCCTTGGAATAGGCGGCGAGAACTTCCGGCATCGAAAGCCCAAGCGTCTCGGAGATGGAATTCAGGTAGCCCCGGACATAGGCTTCGACCGGAAATTTATCCCATTCGCCGGCTTCGATCTGCTGCAAGAGATTCAAGGCGATATGCGTCTTCCGGGAAAGGTCTTCGAGCGAAAGCCCCTTGGATTCCCGGATTCTCTTCAGG
>JBNMGX010000331.1:0-2564 GCA_050872465.1 Hallerella sp. | reverse complement strand
GTAAAAGTCCGCTCTGATATTCCACATCCCGCTTACCGTCAAACTCCTGCTTCCTGAGTTCTGTTTCCTGTTTTTTCCCAGCTAGCAACTATCAACTATTCACTAAACTCTAACACCCCTCATCCCTCTTACCGTGTCCCATGTCCCTCTCAACAACTGATTCCTAATTTCTCTCAACACTTTACCTCTGACCACTGATCACTAGCCACTACCAACTAATTCCTGTCTCCTGATTCCTCAACTTTCAACTATTAACTAACAACTAGCAACTATTCACTAAGCTCTGATGCTCGCTTCCCTCAAACAACTGATTCCTAATTCCTGTTTCCTGACAACCGGCAGTTCGCTGAGCAGTCAATTCCGAATTCCTAATTCCGAATTTTGCATTCCTGTCTCCTGATTTCTCGCAACTAATAACTAGCAATTATTCACTAAACACTAATCACAGACTCCTGAATCCTCATACCAAGTTCCATTTTCTAAATTTTTGCCATGAAAAAGCTTGTTGTCGCCTTAATCGTCATAGCATTACTTTGTGCGTATTTTATACAAAGTAATTTTTCAAAAAAATCCGATAAGTTTTCGGTTTCCGCTTGCCGAGAAGTTCCTGCGATTTTCCTTTCCGATGCAAAAAGCTTCGGCATTGATTCCTGCGGAAGCTTTCGAATTCTCTGGGTGAAAAACGGGAATTCTTCGCCGCTTCGCTGGCTTCTCCTCGATTCCTTGTCCGCGGAATCCGTGCCCGAAAATGTCGCCGGATATCCGAAACTCAAAATTCCAGCCAATCGAATCGTTGCGCTTTCTTCGACATATCTCGGCTACTTGAAACTTCTGGGCGTTCAGGACCGAGTCGTCGGAATCGATTCCAGAAAATACGTTGCAGACAGCTCGTTTTATGCCCGGATTGAAGCAGAAAAAGTTCGGGAAGTCGGCAGCGCGGATGCTTCGCCCGAAGCGATTTTTGAACTGTCGCCCGATGCGGTTTTTGCTTTTTCGACGGGCGGTTCCGTCTATGACGTGTTCCCGAAGCTCGAACGCTTGCAAATGCCTGTCGTGCTGACTGCGGAATGGACAGAACGTTCGCCGCTTGCCAAGGCGGAGTGGGTCAAGTTCTTCGGAATCCTTTCGGGCAGGGAGCCTCTTGCCGATTCGCTTTTTCTTGGAATGAAAGCTCGCTACGAGGCTTTGCGCGAACAGCTGGATTCCGTTTCGACGCGACCTGTCGTTTTCACCGGGACGCCTTCTTCCGGGACGTGGTTCGCTTCGACAGGGAACAGTTACATGGCGAACCTAATCCGCGATGCCGGCGGGAAATATCTCTGGGATTCGGACTCCTCGGACGGTTCGCTTTCCCTATCGTTTGAAAAGGTTTTCCAGGACATTCAAAAAGCGGATATCTGGCTGAATCCCGGCGGAGCTTCGGCTCTCGAGGAACTTCTTGTGCGAGAACCTCGATTGGAACGCTTTCCCGTGTGGAAATCCGGCGAAATTTACGAATACGATTTGCGCAAAGGTCCCGATGGCGGTCTGGATTTTTACGAAAGTGCGGTCGTCAAGCCCGATTCCCTATTGTTAGACGTGGCGAAAATTCTCCATCCGGCGGATTTTCGCTTGGAAGCGTCCAAATGGTATCGCAAACTTTCTAATATTTAATTCGTATGGCAGTGCATTCGAGCATCGGCGACTGGATTTCGGCTTCCTATGAACGGGAAGTGCCGTTTTTGCAACAGATTCCGCGGGAGTCTGCGGATTTCTTCCTGCTGAACTCTCAAATTCGGGAATACGAAGCGGGCGATGTGATTATCACCGGGAACAGCGAAGGCGAAACGTTTTGCGTTCTCCAGAGCGGTCGTGCGCAAATCTGCGGCAAGATGCTTTCGGACGGGCATTACAACGTGCTCGCCTGGCTCGAAGCGGGCGCGTGTTTCGGCGAGATGTCCATCATCTGCAACGAGAGGACCAGCAACACGGTCGTCGCCGCCGAAGACTGCACCGTCCTTCACCTTTCAAGGGACGCTTTCATCAAGTTCCTCGAAAAGAATCCGAGCATTATGGTGTGCCTGTACAAGATTGCCGCGGACAGGCTTCGCGCAAAGAACCAGGCACTCGACGAATTTGAAAACCTTTCCCTCCTCGCGAGCGCAAAGGTCTTGCCGTTTATCGATTTTGCGCAGACGCTCGAAAAGAGCCGCATCACGGGAGCGGTCCTCTTTGAATGCAACGGGACGACCGGATTTATCGCATTCAAGGAAGGGCGAATCTGCTGCGCGAAATGCGGGAGATTAACCGGCCCGGACGCTCTCGAGCAGATGCTTTCCTGGAGCGATGAAACTCTTTTTAAGTTGGACACCCACCTGATGCCCGATACGGTAAACATCAGCCAGGAATCCGACACGACAAGCTTGATTCTGGATGCTTTGCGAAATATCGACGAAAGGCAGAATCAAAAGAAATAAAACAACAAAAGGAAAAACGTATGAATTATGCAGACGCAGGTGTTTCCCTTTCTCGCGCGGACCAGGCGATGGTCGGTGTGAAAAAGTCCGTCCGTTCCACGTTCAACC
>JBNMGX010000330.1:0-2572 GCA_050872465.1 Hallerella sp. | reverse complement strand
AGATCAAGCTGCTCGGCATTTACGGACGCGGAAAAGAACGGTGCGCAGTGGGCGACGAAAAACGATCCGCGCATCACCCGGGTTGGGCATTTTCTCCGCAAGACGAGAATCGATGAACTGCCCCAGCTTCTGTGCGTCCTGAAAGGCGACATGAGCATGGTGGGACCGCGGCCCGAACGCGCCGTGTTTATTGAAAAGCTGCGCGAACAGATTCCGTTCTATATCGGGCGTCTCAAGATGAAGCCCGGGCTTACCGGCTGGGCGCAGGTCCGCTACCATTACGATACGAGCCTCGAGGATGTCCAGAAGAAACTGGAATATGATATGTACTATTACGAGAACATGTCGCTTCTGCTCGATCTGCAAATTCTCTTTCGAACGGTTTATGTCGTTCTCACAGGAAAAGGAGCTCAATAATGTATGGTGACAATTCCACACCGGTGTTCCCGGTAGAAGACGCTTTGACCTTAATCCGCCTTGCGCTTGCGGAAGATGTCCGCACGGGCGACGTGACAAGTCTCTGGACCATTCCGGAAAACCAGACGGAACATGCGCGCCTTATCGCCAAGGAGGACGGTGTTCTCGCTGGGCTTCCGATTATCGAGCTGGTTTTTCAGGAACTCCAGGCGAATGTGAAAGTCAAGCTTTACAAGCATGACGGCGACGTGGTGAAAATCGGAGACTTAATTGCGGAACTGGACGGGACGACGCGGGAGCTTCTGACGGGCGAACGCACGCTTTTGAATTTTATCCAGCAGCTTTCCGGCGTAGCGACGGTCGCTCACAAATTCCAGGAAGTCCTGAAGGCGGGCCACACGAAGGTCCTCGATACCCGGAAGACGATTCCCGGATTCCGCACTTTGCAAAAGTACGCCGTTCGTGTCGGGGGCGGCAGCAATCACCGGATGGGGCTTTTCGACATGGTTCTCGTGAAGGACAACCATATCGCGGCTTGCGGCGGCGTTCTCGAAGCGCTCGCCGTGGTCAAAAAGCATAACGACCGGAACCTGATGGTCGAAATGGAAGTCGAAAATCTCGACGAGCTGAAAAAGCTGCTGAACAAGGGCGTCGATGTCATCATGCTCGACAACATGTCCAACGCGATGATGGCGGAAGCCCTGAAAATCATCCGGGATAGCGGCGACAAGGTCTTGGTGGAAGGTTCGGGCAACATGACGCTCGAACGGGCGAGGGAAATCGCGACGCTCGGGCTGGATTACATTTCGGTCGGGGCTTTGACTCACAGCGTCAAGGCTCTGGACATTTCGATGAGAATCTGATGAAGCGTCTCCGAAAATTAGCTCCGAAAAAGCCGGTGCGCGGACGGGAACCTTTTACGTTTGCGGTCGATGTGGGAAATTCGCACACGGTTCTCGGCATTTTCAGGGGCAACAAGGTTGTCGATCATTGGCGGCTTACGACGCGCAAGGAGACGACGTCCGACGAATTGATGAACCGGGTCAGCGGACTTATCCGGTTTTCGGAAATTCCCATCGAATCCATCACGCATGTCGGGCTTTCGACGGTCGTTCCCGTACTCGAACGGACATGGGTCAAGGCCTTGCAGACTTTCATCAAGCGGCCTGTCCAGGTTGTCAGCTCCAAGAACTGCCTGGATTGCCCGATCGCCTACCCGAATCCCGGGACGCTCGGCGCGGACCGTCTCTGCAACGTCATCGCACTCAGGGAACGCGGACTTTCGGATGCGATTGTCATCGACATGGGGACAGCGACAACCTTTGACGTGATGAAGGACGGAGGCTTTGCCGGGGGAATCATCATTCCGGGCATCAGCGCGAGCCTGGACGTTTTGACCGAAAAGGCGGCGCGACTTCTTCCCGTGAGCATCAAGTGGCCGGAAAGGCTCATCGCGAACAATACGGACGACGCCATCCGCGCGGGCCTTCTCTTCGGGTTCATGGCGGAACTCGAAACGCTCGTGGAGAAGATTAAAAAGGAAATGGGAAAAAAACGCGTACCGGTCTTTGCGACGGGGGGCTGGGGCAGAACCGTCGTGGGGCATACAGACGTCATCGACACGTACGATCCCTACCTGACGCTTGACGGAGTCCGTCTGGTCGCTCTTCGCGGAAACCTGGCGGCAGAAACGATTGAAAGGGATTTAGAAGAATAAATTTCGGTTTCGACCTTGACGAATGTAAAGAAATTTTTATCTTGCTGCTTGGATTTTTTTTTACAGCAAGGAGACAAATATGCTTAAGAAAATCGCATTGGCTTTGGCTGTCGTCGCATCGAGCAGCTTTGCAACTTATAACTACTTCCCGGTCGGCGAAGCCGGCAAGGGACAGGTCGAAGTCGGGCTTGCCCATACATGGGACGACGGCTGGTCCACGACCGCTCTGCGCTTGAAGGGCGAATACGTCGTCATCCCGAACCTCGAACTTGCCATCATGGGACTTGGCTACCAGGTTGGCGACAACGATGGCTTTACCGCCCTCACCCTCGGCGCCCGCTACCAGTTCATGCCGATGCTCATCGCGGCAGTCGATCTTGCTCTCCCGTTGAATTCGGAAGATGCCGTTGGACCGTATGATCCGTTTGGACTTTATTT
>JBNMGX010000329.1:0-2576 GCA_050872465.1 Hallerella sp. | reverse complement strand
GTTCTCGACGTGAACGAGGCTCCGACGGTTTCGGATGCGGTTTTGACGATTCCCGAGGATTGCAATTCCTGCGCCGCGACGGGGAAAATTTCGGCTTCGGACCCGGAAGGTGACAAGCTTCTCTTCCGCATCGTTTCGGATTCGAGCGGGCTTTTCCAGATCGATGCCGCAACGGGAACGGTTTCCCTGAAGAAGGGAAAAGTCCTGGATTACGAAAAGGATTCCGTTTATGTGTTTCGCGTAAAAGTGGAAGATCCGGACGGACTTTCGGAGACGGCGACGGTGACGGTCAAGGTTCTGAACCTGGTCGAAGCGGTGAAGATTACGCACGCGGAATCGGGGGATTCCGCTTGGAAAGATCCTGATACGGTCTATACGAACAACGAGACGATCTATATCAAGTGGACGACGCCCGCGGGCGAAAAGGACAGCACGATTTCGCTTGTCGAAGGGAAGAACGTCATCCGCGTCCGCTACCAGGACGGTTCGGACGAACTGGTCGTTTTCCTCAGCACGAAAATTCCGACCGTGGTGATTGCGGCGTCAAACGATTCCGTTGGCCGGCCGAGCGGCGTGACGATTGTCGAACCGAAGGACGCTGGCGATTCGGCGAGCTATGTCCGGTCAAATCTTGTGCGGATTACGGTTTCCGCGACGGATTCTTCGGGCGAAAAGCCGAAGACGGTTTCTGACGACTTTAAGCTTCGCCTGGACACGGCTGCGGTAACTCCCGGAAATATCCGGCAGGCGGAATCGACGATTGGCAAGGTGACGCTTGCGGACGTGGAAGATCTTTCTCCGAGCGTCGAGGTCAAGCGTTCCGTCGTGGGAAAGGACCGGGTGAAGGTCAGCTACGAAGAGAAGACCGCTTCGGGAACGGTCGTGACGGTTTCTTACGAAACGGATGCTTCGGGTAAACGTCTCTTGAACGAAAACGGCGACTTGTATTATGAAGTCTCCTACACCTATACGGATGCGAACGGAAAGCTGGTAACGCTTACCTACACGGTCGATGCGTCGGGAACGGTCGTCTGCGATTCGAACGGCAAGACGATTTATACGGTGAGCTATGTCGAGAAAAACGTTTCGGGCGCTAGCCGTGAAAACATCGGCGAGGTGACGGTTTCGTATGAGATAAATTCGGCGGGAAAAAAGCTGCTCGATGCGGACGGGAATATGCGCTATACGGTGAGCTACGCCTATACGGATTCCTATGGAAATTCGGCGACGGCTTCGACGCTTGTCATCGTTGATACGGTTCCGCCAAAGGTGAAAATCCTCTCGCCGGAAAATTCGACGGTGCTGAGCAACGTTTCGGTGGAAGTCCGCTGGACGGTGAACGATATCGAACAGGACACGCTGAACTACCAGGGACTGAACGAAGGGAAGAACCTGATCATCCGCACCTATCGGGACAAGGCCGGGAACGAGACTTCCGACACGGTGATTGTGATTCTCAAGGCGGGCAAGTTGATTACGGTGAAGGTTGAAAATCCGCTGGTCGCTCCGGACAAGAAGACGGTCGATAAGTTCGTGTCGGCATCGAACAGCGAAGAGGAAACGAGCTACGCCCTGAGTGTCCGCAACGCAAAGACGGGACTCGAAGAGGAAACGCAGGCCGGTTCGAAGCATGGCACCAAGGACGGTTCGCACAAGGAACCCTACGAAGGCATGTCGGGGGAACATCTGGGCGCAACGCTCGGCATTTCGGCACAGGCTCCGGCTATCGACGAAACGGGCACCCTTTCGACGCTCGAAAGCATTTTGGAAAACGGTTATGTCGCTCTCGACAGCGGTGGAGGCTGGGACCGTACGACGACGACGGTCGAGGACTTTGTCGATAACTACTGCTCGTTGGATTTCCGAACGGAATACCTGACAAAGGGAAGCTCGGTCAGCCTGTATTCGACGGTCATCAAGATTCGGATTTGGCTCTTTACGACGCTCGGAGATTTTGTCGATGAGTATTCGTTTGCGCAGGAAATCACGCCGGATTATGTCGATAAGACCGGCGGAATCCAGATGTATTTTGAACTCAAGCCCGATGGCGACGGCTTCTTGAAGAATTCCGACGGGCGCCTGCTCGGCAGCGGAGCGTATATTTTTAAGACCGAAGTCAAGATCCGCTCCGAACTTCGGTGCGACCTGCCCGATGCGAAGCGCGGCTTTGTCCGCAAGGATGATGACCGGATTCTTTCGAAGTGGGGCTACCGCCGACCGAAAAATTAGGGTTTAGATCCGCGGACGTTTAAGTTTTCGGGACGAGTCGAGCGGAACACGGGATGCGGGAAGTTGAAATGAACAGATTTCTCTTAACTCCTAACTATCGACTATTCACTAAACTCTGCCATTCCTTCAGGATGACCGCTAGAAAGGAAAGTTCGCTCAGATATCTCGTATCCCGCTTAGCGTGTACCTCGCCCCACTGATTCCTGACTCCTGATTCCTCAACTCTCAACTATTAACTAATAACTAGCAACTATTTACCAAACTCCGACGTCCCTCGTCCCGCTTTAACTACTGAATCCTGTTTCCTGATTTCCCTTAACCGGTTAACTAACGGCGAGGAATAATGC
>JBNMGX010000328.1:0-2580 GCA_050872465.1 Hallerella sp. | reverse complement strand
CCTTTTCTCTGCCTGCACCCAGTGGAATTTGGCGATTCTGGTCTGCAAATCCAAGGCAAAACGCAACTACTTGAAGTCAAATGTAGAAAAAAGAACGGTTTCTTGAAGCGGCACCCGTTTTCATTCACCGATTTTCCCCCGAAATTCCGTCCCGGACCGTCTATTTTCCGTTCGCCATCGAGGCGTTCTGGATTTTTCGCCAAAAATCCACCCAAATTTCGGGATTCACTTTGCGGAGAAGCCTGTCCATCTCGGGGGAAAACCTCGGAGCGGAAATCCACTCGGCATCCTTCCCCGGAATCTTAATTTGTGCGGAATAGGCGAAGAGCATCTGCGTCCGCGCCCCGAGAACGCGATAATCGTCCTCGCTCAGAAAATGCTCGCTCGCCTGCTTCTTGTAAAATCTGCCGTCGAAGGAATAGAGCTTGTCGCCGACGATCGGAAAGCCCAGAAAGGCGAGATGAGCCCGAATCTGGTGCTTTCTGCCGGTGAAGAGTTCCGCGCTGACGACGGAAAGCTTTTCCGATTCCGTTTCCAGAACCGCGATTTTTCGGAAGGCTGTTTTGCAAGGCTTGCCGTCATCTTTCGGGAACATCCGAATCCGGATTTCGCTCAACGGATCTTCGCGCAAAGGCTTTTCGCAGACGACCTCGCCCTCGGGAAATTCCCCGCGGACAATCGCCACGTAAATTTTTCGGAGAAGAATGTACTCCAGGGATTTTTCAAACCGCTTCGCCGTGTCCCGGTCCCGGGCAAAGAGCATGATGCCGCCCGTATCGCGGTCAAGCCTGTGCATTGGCGAGATTTCCTCGTTTCCAAAGGCTCTCCGGACGACACCGGTAAACGTATTGTAAAAAATCCGCCCGGTATGGTGCACGGGAATCCCTGCGGGCTTGGAAAGGACAAGAAACTCATCGTCGGCGTAAAGAGTATCGAAATCCGAGGGAACTTCCGGCTCCGAATAGTTTTCGACGCGGTAAACCACACGATCCTTTGCGGAAAGCAGGCTGTCCGGAGCGGCGAGAGTCCCGTTCAGCGTCACGAATCCGCCCGAGATTTTTTTTCCCCACTCCGCTTTCGAATGATACGTGAAGCGCGCCGAGAGCATATCGAGAAGCTTCATCCCGCGTTCCTCGTTTCGCACGACGCTTTCGAAGAAGAGGGTTTTGGGAACCGCGCTCATAGGCGGTAGAGGCCTTTTTCCCGGATGTAGGCGAAAACTTTCGGGTCGAGGCCTTCGGGGCACTTTCCTGTACCGAAGAAGAGTTCCTTGCGGATATCCCGGCTAGCGAACTTTCCGTCGAAGCCGTTTTCCCTGCCGACCCAGAACATCTGCGCAAAACCCTTCGCCCGGTGCATTTCGGCATCCGGCCTGGAAACTCCGCGACGTTCAAAGACGATCAGTTCGAATTCCTTCAAAAGCTTTTCCCCGTTGAACTCGGTTCCGTAAAAATGCAGCGGGTCGCGCCAATGCGGAATGCCCTCGTAGCTGTCCGCACCGACAAGCAGACGAAAGTTTACTCCGGGATGCGCTTCCCGGAGCATCGTCATCGTCACATAGGAGCCTCGGTAATCGCCCATGTTCAGTTCCATTTCCGAAACCTGGATTCGCGGATCGTCCCCCACGACCAGGTCGAGCATCGCGAGGCGGTCTTCTGCGGAGACAAAGAGCTTTTTGTCCCAGCGATCGGGGCTTGGAACGAACCAGAGTTCATCGCAGAGATTCAGGTCGAGACAGAGCTTTGAAAGACGCACGTGGTCGAGATGGACCGGGTCAAAAGCGCCCCCGAAAATGGCTACCGTTTTAATAGACATAGATGACAAAACCAAAGTTGAATTGCAGACGGCTTCCGCGGACGCGTTCGTTTTCAATCGGATTGTAATGGGAAAGAATCCAGCGGTATTCGAGTTCCGTGACTAGAGCCGCGGTCGGGAGAATCTGGAAGGTCGCCCCTCCGCCGACTCCCCACTCGTTCCAGGTAACGTCTCCAACATTCGAAAGAATCTTCGCCCGCGTAAACGACCCGATGAGGTAGGGCCTTTCCGGGGAACCCAGCGAAACGCCGAGCGTCCCGTTGAGTGCACGAGAGCGGACCGAGAGATGTTCCCCTAGAGCATCCGTCCGGGAATAGTTGTAAAGGCCGTAGCCTACCCGAAAGTAGCCGATGCCGCGAACCCAGGCGCCGACAAAAGGCGTCATCCGGTTGAATCCCGCACCGTCCGATCCGTCGTCCAAAACACCGTAAGCGGTTTCCGCAACGCCCCCGACGATAAGCGGCAACTTCTGCGCTTCCGCAAATGCCGAGAGGAAAAGAACGATGAACAGAATCCGCAGTTTCATAGGACGAGCGCAAGAAGCATGAAGGCGCAGAGAAGACCGTTCAGCAGAGAATCTATCTTATGAAAGATGTAGAAAGTTTTGGGAAGCGAAGCCTCCCGGTTTAAAATGACCCGATGCATCCAGTCCGACAAAAAGCAAGACACGGAAAACTTGACAAAGACAATTGCAAGAACCCAAGTGGCAAACCCGGCAAAATAGGCAACCGCCGCATACCCCACAAGCATCAGAACGTTCTGGAT
>JBNMGX010000327.1:0-2580 GCA_050872465.1 Hallerella sp. | reverse complement strand
GCATAGCCGGGAAGATGGATGACGACTTTTTCGACATACGGATTCTGTTCGTCCGAAAGAAACGCTCCCGACAGAATTCGCTTGCGGAGAATATCGATTACGTTTGGGCTTTCGGTAAAGCGTTCTCGCAGAAGTTTTGCGGATTTGATGCGTCGGAGCTTTAGCGCGTAAGTCTTGTCGGGGTAGCGCTGTGAAACGCATCCGACGTAGATTTCGCCTTGGTGGATGGCGACCATTAGCGGAATGCGCGGCTTGTCGGTTCGGATTCCCCAGTTGTCGATATAGGCGATTTGTACCTTCTGCTTCTTTCGAATGGCTTCGAGGATGGTCGGAAGCGTTTTGCCCGCATCTTCGTCAAAATCGGGAGGCGTTCCCATGAAGAGGATTCGTCCGTTCAGTTCCTTGGCATACCACGCTAAAGTTTCTTGCTGCTTGGCGGGTAGGCTTTGGATGATTTTCTGGGTGATATCTTCGATGAGGCCTGATATCGCGGGATACAGGTTTGCAATGCGCTGTAGAAAAACGAAATGCAGGACGGTGTCGTCAAATTCAGGGAAAAAGAATTTGCCAGCCTTGCCGAACGATACCTGGAAATAAACTCTGCCGCCATCGACAAAACGCCTGACGTAATCGCCTTCGATATCGGTCAAAGCCTGCATGTCCCGCTGCACGCTCCGCAAGTCGCCTTCGGGAATGTCGAGCTGCCGCATGATGTCGGCTACGGTATAGTGGTTTTTGTAGTGCGCCATCAGATACACGAATATTCGGATCATGCGCTCGCCGCGTGTCTGTTCTGCCATAGAGCCTCCATTTTCCGTCAATATACAAAACAGGCGACAACTATTGTCGTTTAAATTCGTTTTCCCGCTTTTTGAAAAGCTCGTAATAAGCCTTGACCGTTGGCAGGTTTGTCCATTTGTCCTCGACGATTTCCTTGTTGTCCAGATTGTAGAGCTTGGCGTTCGGGATGCTCAAAAAGAACGGGGAATGGGTTGCGATAATGAATTGGCAGTTGGCCTTTTCCGCCATCTGTCCGAGAAAATCGGCTAGATAGCCTTGGAGTTCCGCGGAAAGGCTATTTTCTGGTTCGTCGAGAAGATAAAGCCCGTTTCGATCGACGATGTTTACAAAATAATCGTAGGCGGTTTCCCCGTTGGAATGCAGGACGATATCGGAGCCGATGTTCAGCTTGACCAGTTTTGAAAAACTGAGACGGCGCATGGTGTAGTTCTTCTCGAATTTCTTGATGCTGTCCATATCGTCAAATTTGATCTTTTTTACACGACTGTCCGGATCGTATTTTGCTTTTTGCTGTTCATCAAAAATTTGATCCTGTCGCTGCATTTTATATGTATTGGCGTCTCGCAGCGTGAGCATTTTTTCAAAAATCTCGTCGCTTGCGATGATTCTCTTGTCAGGGCATCCGTTTGATTCTTCCTTGTGGCATAGTTTGCAGAAGTTGGCAAAACAGCCGGTTTTGTTGAATTGCGTATAGCGTTTGGCTTTTATCTTTTCCGCGATGAGGTTGAGCAGCGTGGATTTTCCGGAACCGTTGTTTCCATAGAACAGCGTGATTTTGTCGAATTGTATTTTGAATGCGTTGTTATTGAAATAATTTAGAATGTAAAAGGGATAAGCGCTGTAAAAACCAAACTGATTTCCTGAGCTTGTTATTTCACAATCTTGACTTTTTCCGCTAGGAATGGTAAACGATTTGAGGTGTAGTGGCATAGAAGTCCTTTGCTAAGTTCTCTTTGAAAATAGAATGCAAAGGCGACAATAAGTGTCGTTTGCTTGCCAATCAAAATTTTCAGGATTTTTCGAATTTTCCTACACGCATTTCCCGATGCCGACGATCGCCGCTGTCCGTGCGCGGAGGCGGGTCGCTCCCAGGCGCAAAAGCTTGACGTTTCCGTTGCGGTAATTCTTGACGAGGGAAATTTCGCGCGGGGAAAAACCGCCTTCCGGCCCGACAAGGAGTGTCGTCTCGGTCAGGATTTCGCCCGGAGAATCGCATCCGTTTTCGTCGCATAGGATGATGTCTCCCGTGTAATTTTCGATCCAGGATTCGAGAGAAACCGGGCCGCGGATTTCCGTGAGATACGCCTTGAGCGATTGCTTGAGGCTCACCATCGCCTTGAGTTCCGATCGCCGGATGGTTTTTGCGAGCGGCGAATCCTTTGGCTCTTCGGAGCGTTCCGTACGGAGAAGCGTGATGCTTCCGACTTCCATCTCGCTCACGTGTAGCGCGACTTCCTCGTTTCCGTCGTCCTTGAGGCAGGCGATTCCCAGGTGGAGCCTTGGGCGCTTTCTTGTTGACGTTTCGACTCTTTCGACCCGGACAGAGCAAGCCTTGGAACCGATTTCTTCGACGCATCCCTCGGCGAAATGTCCCTTGCCGTCCGTGAGATGCAAAATGTCTCCGGGGCGTGCGCGGCAGACGCGTGTGGCGTGCGCGCTTTCTTCGTCGGACAGGGTGAGCGTTCCCGGGAAAAGGTCCGGGACGTAAAATCGGGTGTCGGGAGACTTCATGCGACAAAAAATACTAAATTGGCGGCTATGCAAATCAAGGCTCTTGTG
>JBNMGX010000326.1:0-2586 GCA_050872465.1 Hallerella sp. | reverse complement strand
GTGCAAATCCAGAATGGAGCTTCGACTTTCCGAGCTGCCGGAACGATTTAGGGATTCTCTTGCGACATGAAGGTTTTCAATCGGGCTTCGAAGCTGGGGACCTAGGATGTCGTTTAGAAAGTTGATGAGATTTGTCCGCGATTCTGTGTGAGTCGGGTCAAACGCTTTTTTAAAGGTCGGATCTACGAGAAGATTCGCATAGGGTCCGTGTCCGAATTTGACAAAGTATTGGCTGTCCATTTATTTTTCTCCGTGCCCAGCTTTTGCCGTGCACCGTTAGAATTAACAGTTTGATATACGACAAAAGCGAAGCCAGAGGGAATCGCCGACATAAGGATAGAAATTTTCTGCCGTAAAAGTTTATCCTGAAACAAATTTCGGCGAGAGGATGGAAAATTGAAAATTCTCGGCAAGTCTGTTGATTTTACTTTTAACCGAATCAAGGAAAAATATCCGAAGTAAACAGAAGATGCGGAAAACTGGATTTGCGGTTTCCTTGAAGGCATCTCCCCGGCATGAGAAAAGGAAAGAATTTTTGAAAAGATTGAGGACGAATTTGATAAGATTGAAGAAAAACACCGGATGTTGTGAATTGGCTGGATAGAATTTTCTATCGGTGGTAGGGCGGACTTGAAAAAGCGGATGCTTGATCGAAGTCTGCTTTCCTCTTTATCGATATGGCCGTTCAAGGTTACGGCTGGATTCGATAATCCCTCTTGAAATTTTATAACTTTACTCAAAAGGTAAAGGTATAATTTATGTCTGTCTTGATGCGTTCAGTTTCTGGAATCCGCGGAATTGTTGGCGATACGCTTACTCCGCAAGTTTTGACAAATCATGTAAAAGCTTTTTTGGAAGTGACCGGGGCGCGGAAAGTCGTCATCGGGCGCGATAGCCGTCCGACGGGCGAAGCGATTGCGTCTTTCGTTTCCGGGCTTTGCCGTTTGGCGGGAGCCGATGTCGTCGATGTGGGACTAGCGACAACTCCGAGCGTCGAACTCTTTGTGACGAAGCTTCATGCCGATGCGGGAATCATCGTGACGGCGAGCCACAATCCACTGGAATGGAACGCTCTCAAGTTTCTCGACCAGAAGGGAATTTTCCTCGGACCGGACGAGGTCAAGGAACTGTTTGCCATTGCGGATTCGGGAAAGTTCATCTACCCGGATTACCGCCAGATGGGAATTTGCGAGACGCTTGAAGATGCGGATGCGTTCCATATCGACGAGACGCTGGCGATTCCGTTTATGGATGTTTCGAAAATTCGGGAGAAACATTTCAAGGTGGCCATCGACGCCGTAAACGGTGCGGGCTCCCATATCGTTCCGCGACTTCTCGAATCTCTCGGTTGCGACGTGGTATGTGTCCACTGTGAACCGGACGGCACTTTCCCGCGCGGACCGGAACCGGTTCCGTCAAGCTTGAAGGATTTGGAAAAGGCTGTTCGGGAAAACGGCTGCGCTGTTGGATTTGCGCTCGACCCGGATGCGGACCGCTGCGCACTTGTCGATGGAAACGGCTGTGCTGTCGGTGAAGAATATACGCTCGCGATGGCGACGGAAGCGGTCCTGGCGAAGAAGAGAGGTCCCGTGTGCGTAAACCTTTCTACGTCGCGGATGAGTGCCGATGTCGCGGAAAAGTTCGGCGTCGGATTTTCCCGTGCGAAAGTCGGCGAAGTGAACGTAAGCCTGCAAATGATGCGGGAAGGCTGCATCGTCGGCGGAGAAGGCAACGGAGGCGTGATTTTGCCTGCGGTTCACTACGGGCGCGATTCGCTGGTCGCGGCGGCGCTTGTCCTTTCGTGGATGGCGGAAAATGGCGGCGGCCCGGAAAAGTTCAAGGCGGAGCATCCGCAATACGCGATGCCGAAGAAAAAGTTCCCGCTCGGAGACAAGCCCGTGCAGGCAGTCTTTGAAGAAGTCAAGCGGGAATTTTCGGATTATTCCGCAGACACGCGCGACGGCCTATGGCTCGGAAAGGGCAAGAGCTTTGTCCATGTCCGCGCGTCCAATACGGAACCGGTCATCCGCGTCATTTCCGAGGCTCCGACCGAAGCGGAAGCGGAAGAACTCTGCGCAAAAGTCGAAATGAAAATTCATTAAGAGGTCGGTATGTGCGGAATTGTCGGTTATATCGGAAACCGCGATGCGGTGAACGTCCTTCTCGGCGGGCTGAAACGCTTGGAGTATCGCGGATACGATTCGTCGGGCGTAGCTGTCGCCCATCCAGACGGTACGCTCGAAATGGAAAAGGCGACGGGAAAGATCGCTTCGCTGGAAAAGAAACTGAAATCGCATCCTCTTTCGGCGCATATCGGAATTGCGCATACGCGCTGGGCGACGCACGGTGCACCGACCGAAAAAAATGCGCATCCCCAGGTGAGCTTTGACGGAAAGATTATGGTGGTGCACAACGGCATCATCGAAAATTACACACAAATTAAGAAAAAGCTGGAAGCGGACGGGGTGAAGTTCGCCTCCGAAACGGATACGGAAGTCGTCGCGCAGCTGATCGCAAAGCTTTACCGGGGCGATATCAAGTCCGCAGTCCTAGAGGCTCTGAACAAGCTGGAAGGAACCTTCGGGC
>JBNMGX010000325.1:0-2626 GCA_050872465.1 Hallerella sp. | reverse complement strand
GAGAGCATCCGGGTCTTCCAGCCGGTATATCCGGAACACCGCTGTGCGACAAAGTAGAGCGTCGAAGGCGCTATTGCGGCGAGGAAGATGAAGCAGAATGTTACGGTAAAGAGCCATGTCGGGAGTTTCGTCACCGGCTCATACCAGGCGAGCAGCGGATAGGCGCAAAGCGCCGTGAAAAGCATACAGGGGTGAATCGAGTAGTGCGTCGTGTGGAGGAACGCGCCGAGCTTGACTCGGAACGGAACTTTCGCCTTGAATACGAGCGGCAAGTCCTTCATCGCGGTCTGGATGGAACCTTTCGCCCAGCGGAACTGCTGCGCCTTGAACGCGTTGATGTCATCCGGGAGTTCGGCGGGAACGATCACGTCGAACACGAACTTCATCTTCCAACCGGCAAGCTGGCTGCGGTAGGAAAGGTCCATGTCTTCGGTCAGCGTATCGCCTTCCCAGCCGCCCGCGTCGAGAATCGCCTGTTTGCGCCATACGCCGGCGGTCCCGTTAAAGTTCATGAAGAGGTTCCCCCAGCTCCGGGCGGACTGTTCCACCACGAAATGCCCGTCAATACCGATGGATTGGGCGAGCGTGAGACCGGATTCCGCACGGTTCAGATGTCCCCAGCGGCCCTGCACCAGCCCGATCTTCGAATCCATCACCATGTAAGGGACCGTCTTGAGCAGAAAATCCTTCTTGGGAACAAAGTCCGCGTCGAAAATCGCGAGAAATTCACCCTTGGCTACTTCCATGCCTGCCTTGAGCGCTCCCGCCTTGAAATCCGCGCGGTTCGTCCTGTGGATGAGCTTGATGTCGTAGCCTTCCGCCTGCTTTTCCTCGACTTTCCGCTTGGTGACTTCGTAGCAGTCGTCCGTGGAATCGTCGAGGACCTGGATTTCGTGCTTGTCCTTCGGGTAGTCGATAGCGCACACGGCGTCGATCAGGCGTTCTACGCAGTTCGCTTCGTTGAAGACGGGAAGCTGCGTCGTGACCATCGGCAGTTCGTCCATCTTGTGGTCGCGGTAGAATTGCAGCAGGTTCTTGCGGTCGGCGAGGCGCACCCGGCGGCTGTTTTTCAAGAAAAGATAGATGCTCCAGTAGCAGTTAAAGCCATAGACGACAAGACCGATTCCGGCGATGACGTAAACGACAAAGAGAATATCCAGAAGATATTGAGCCATGTTAAAACCTTTGCATTTTTGATGCTTGGCGCCAAATATAGAAATGCGAAGGGGATATTGCTATATTCGGAGTGAATTTGTGGTGATTTATGGCTGAGAAAAACTCGAACCCGACACCTTTGGAGCGCTGGTATCTGGCGAACAGGAACGACCCGAATCTGGATGTATCGCTCAGGCTCTTGCTGGGGCACGCTCTCGTCGGCATTTTTCGCCGCTGTTTTCCCGATTCTTCCGTTTTTTCGCCGGAAAAGGCGCTTTCCTTTGCGCAAAGGCTTCCCAAAAAGGCTTTTCCCGAGGGAATGGGAAACTGGATTTCCTCGCCGGAAAGGAACGCTCCCGAAATTCTTCGGTTCTGCGAAACGTCTGCGGAGTATTCGTTCCCTGCGGATATCGATGTCCGCGGATTTTCGGAGGGGGCTGTCGATTTGCGCGGTGTGCGCTGTCCGCTCGGGTCGGTCCGGGCGCGGCTCGTGATGCTCGGTCTCGAAGCCGGGGAAGAAGTCTCGCTCTTTGTCGATGACGGCGAACCGATTGAAAACGTGCCTCGGGCTTTGGTGGAAGAAGGCGACCGGATACTCTTTCGCGAAAAAAAAACGAATTATTGGGAAATTCGTGTACGCAAACGCGAGACAACAAAGTAGTTTATCGTTATGACTCACAGAATCCAGGTCATCGGAGACGAACTGATGGGTGTCGGCGGTGAAGCGGCGGCGCTGTTTTCAGAGCTTGTACTCTGCGAAAACCCGTCTCGCCCGGTGCAGTTCGCCATTTCAGCTTCGGTCCGCTATCCCATTTCGACCGTACTTTCCCGCGCTCCGTCCGATATCTTCGGAAAGCTCGCGGAGCGGATTGTAATCGGGCTCGGACTTCACGAACTGAAAGCGCACCCCTATCCCGAGGACGTCTTTCGCTCTTACCGGACGCTGGTGGAGGAAATCCTCTCCAAGACGTCTTCCATCCTCTATCTGCTGACCGTTCCATGCGAAGCCTTTAAGGAATGCGTGGCAGAAGTGGAAGCGTTCAACGAAAGGCTCGGAACCTTGGAGAACTCCCGCGTCCGCATTCTGGATTTTGCGCGGCATGTGGAAAGCTTCGAGCGGGACCAGGTCCTACGGGGAAAGTTTGCCCGGAGCCTGTACGATTCGAACGGAATGCCGACATCGCTCTGCCATACGCTGCTCGGACTTTTTATCGAGCGGAGAATTTTTAACATCCAAAAGGAGCCCGAAAATGAACATATCTGACAAGTTCTATGCGAAAAATGCGGCTGCGGCGCGCGGTTGGGCGGAAACAGACAAAAGAAAGAAGACGGAACGACGCAAACCCCAGGAACCGAAGAGGGGAATCTGCGACAAGTGCAAGAAAGAAGCTTTGGTCCGCCTGCACCGGTCCCGTGAAATGGAAACCGAGGGCGGCGCAGCGAGCTACGGTATCGTGGAGCATTACTACTG
>JBNMGX010000324.1:0-2628 GCA_050872465.1 Hallerella sp. | reverse complement strand
AGCATGTGGTCGAAGATATCATTGCTACTCTGAAGGATGAAAACGGCAAGACCTTTGAAGTCAAGATGTACCAGACGTGGCCGGTCAAGGTTCCTATCAAGAATTACGTGGAACGCCTTCGCCCGTCAAAACCGCTTTCGATGCAACAGCGCATCATTGATACGTTCTTCCCGGTGATGCAGGGCGGAACATTCTGTACACCGGGACCTTTCGGGGCGGGAAAGACGGTCTTGCAACAGTTGATGAGCCGCTATGCGGACGTCGATATCGTAATTCTTGCCGCTTGCGGTGAACGTGCCGGCGAAGTGGTGGAAACCCTTCGGGAATTCCCCGAGCTTATCGACCCGCGTACGGGCAAGAGCCTGATGGAGCGGACGCTTATCATTTGCAACACTTCCTCGATGCCGGTTGCCGCGCGCGAAGCTTCTGTCTATACGGGCGTGACGATTGCGGAGTATTACCGCCAGATGGGATTGAACGTTCTTTTGCTTGCCGATTCGACTTCCCGTTGGGCGCAGGCTCTTCGCGAAATGAGCGGGCGCTTGGAAGAAATTCCGGGTGAAGAAGCTTTCCCGGCCTATCTCGAATCGACGATTGCTTCTTTCTATGAACGCGGTGGCGTGGTTAAGCTGCGCGACGGCTCTTCGGGTTCCGTAACGATTGGCGGCTCGGTTTCCCCTGCAGGCGGTAACTTCGAAGAACCAGTGACCCAGGCGACGCTGAAAGTCGTCGGTGCGTTCCTCGGGCTTTCGCGCGAACGTTCCGATCAACGGCGCTTTCCGGCGATTCATCCGCTGGAATCCTGGTCCAAGTACGAAGGCGTTATCGATTCGAAGAAGGTCGCCGAGGCGCGGCAGATTCTCGTTGCCGGTAACGATGTAAACCAGATGATGAAGGTGGTGGGCGAAGAGGGAACTTCGATGGATGATTTTGTCGTCTATCTGAAATCCGAATACCTGGATTCCGTCTATTTACAGCAGGACGCTTACCACGAAATCGATGCGGCTTGCTCTGCGGAACGCCAGAAATACGTCTTTGACCGCGTTTACACGATTCTTCAAACATCTTTCGGTTTTAGCGATAAGGATACCGCTCGCGGCTTCTTCCTGAAATTGACGCAGGCGACAAAGGACTGGAACCGGGTCGCTTTCGATTCCGAAGAATTCAAGAATCTCGAAAATCAGATTTTCAGCTCCGTGAAGGAGGTTTCCAAGAATGTCTAAGGTTTATCACCGTATCGAAAGCATTGCGGGTAGCGTCATCACGATCAAGGCCGATGGCGTTGTGAACCAGGAACTCGCACGTGTCACTAGCGCACAAGGCGAGTCTCTTGCCCGTGTGATTCGGATTGACGGAGAAAAGGTCGATTTGCAGGTCTTTGCCGGTGCGCGTGGCATCTCGACGGATTCCCAGGTTCGCTTCTTTGGACATCCGATGGAGGTTCCGTTCAGCGACGCTCTGCTTGGACGCGTCTTTGACGGTGCCGGGAACCCGCGTGACTATGGCCCGGTCATCGAAGAAAATCCGGTGCCTATCGGAGGACCGTCGGTAAACCCGGCAAAGCGTATCATCCCGAAAAAGATGGTCCGTACCGGCATTCCGATGATTGACGTTTTCAATACGCTTGTCGTTTCCCAGAAACTTCCGATTTTTTCCGTTGCCGGTGAACCTTACAACCAGCTGCTCGCCCGTATTGCGCTCCAGGCCGAAGTCGATGTAATCGTACTGGGTGGAATGGGGCTGAAGTATGACGATTATCTCTACCTGCGGGATTACCTGGACAAGAACGGCGCGCTTTCTCGCACGGTGATGTATGTCCACACCGCTTCCGATCCGATTGTGGAATGCCTGCTGGTTCCTGACGAAGCCTTGGCTGTCGCCGAACAGTTTGCGACCCGCGGTAAGAATGTCCTGGTCCTTTTGACCGACATGACGAACTTTGCCGATGCCTTGAAGGAAATCTCGATTACGATGGAGCAGATTCCGTCGAACCGAGGCTATCCGGGAGACCTTTATTCCCAGCTCGCCAGCCGCTACGAAAAGGCTGTCGATTTTGAAGGTTCCGGTTCGATTACGATTCTCGCCGTGACGACGATGCCCGGTGACGATGTGACGCATCCTGTCCCGGACAATACCGGCTACATTACGGAAGGCCAGTTCTACCTGAAGCACGGGCGGATTGAACCGTTCGGTTCTCTTTCCCGGTTGAAGCAGCAGGTGAACGGCAAGACCCGCAGCGACCATCGTACCATCATGAATACGATGATCCAGCTCTACGCGAGCTACAAGGAAACGCTCGAAAAGCAGTCGATGGGTTTCCGGATGAGCAACTGGGACAACAAGCTTCTGAAATATGGCGAACGCTTCGAAAAGGAAATGATGGACCTGTCGGTGAATATTCCCTTGGAAAAGGCGCTCGACCTCGGGTGGGAAATCCTCGCCGATTGCTTTACTCCCGAAGAAACCGGTATCCCTTCGAAGATGGTGAACGAGTATTGGCCGAAGAAGAAGGGGTGATATGGCGAAAGTCAAACTCACAAAAAACGCTTTGAAAGCGGAACGCGATGCGCTCAAGCGTTATGAGCGTTATCTGCCGACGCTATTGCTGAAAAAGCAACAGCTCCAGGT
>JBNMGX010000323.1:0-2629 GCA_050872465.1 Hallerella sp. | reverse complement strand
ACTGATTCCTGTCTCCTGATTTCTATTAACTCTCCACTAATAACTATCAACTAATCCCTAATCCCTGACAACTCTCGTCCCTCTCACCGTGTCCCGTTTCCCTTCAACAATTGACTCCTGATTTCTCGCTAGCAACTATCAACTATTTACTAAGCTTTAAGCTCTGATTTAGATTTATAGCGGATATGCACAGCAGCGGAACGAAATGGACGGGGCGGTGTAGAATGCAGCCGCGCCTCGGTAGGGGACTGTTTCGCCGGTGAAGAAGACGGCTTCGGTACGAAGCGGTTCGTATGTCAGGTTTCCGGCGAGATTTTTTAGCCAGGCTTCTCCGCCTTTGCGGTATTCGGAAAGAGGCGCATAGTCTTCCCCGAGGGAATCTCCGGACGGGGACGAGACTTTGAAAAACTGGATGGAATCCTTAAAGTCCTTGATTGTCAAGCGCTTGTAAAGCGTGCGAGACGTATCTTGCACAAGGCTCGTATCGACCTTGGAGCCTTCGCGGTAGAGATAGACCGTATCTTGCGTGTAAGCGACCCGCGTGCGGTTCGGGATAAAGTAGGTCGTGCATTTGGAAAGCGATTCGCGTGATTCTCCTGTGTAATAGACGTAGCTCGATCCGCGGAGCAGATGGGGGAGCGTGTCCGGGCCCGTAACCCATTCCTGGAATCCCCCGGAGAGGTTGCGGATGCCGTCCGGGCTTTCGCAGAGCTTGTTTCGCTTGGAAATGTCGAGCGCTGTCGTGGAGTCGTCCGTTCCGACTCCGCAGTTTCTGTAGAGAAATTCCGCTGCGGAAAAATCGGCCTCTTCGATGACTCCATAGGATGAGCGCCCTTGGGCAAGGCAGGCCGCTTTCCAGTCCTGCGACTTGCAGAGCGAAACATCAAATCCCGATGCGGAAACGGCTTCGCAGGCGGCGACCGCTTCGCTGTAAAGGACGTTGTGGGCAAATGTCGAGTCGTCGTTCAGATGTTCGAACCTTCCGATGCAAAAACGCGTCGAATCGTTTGTGCGGACGGGGACAAAGCCTTCCGGGCAGTTGAGGTCCGCTTCCGGGCCTTCCGTGACGGCGAGCGTATCGGTCAGGGCCTTTGAATAGTATCCCGAAGAGTCGATGGCGCGGATTCGCAGGATGAGCGTGTCTCCGGGAACCACCCAGCGGATCGTGTCGATGACAAATTCGCCGGTTGCGGAAACGGTCATCGAATCGCCGTCTTTTTTATAGGATGTCCGATACTTTTCGTCCGAAAGTCCCCCGGCTCCGGTTGCCTTTTCCCAGGAATTTCCGTTCCAGATTTCCACGTCGTAGCTCTTGACATTCCGGTAGCAGAAGCCTTCAAAGCAATTGCCGGGGATGTGGAGGACCGAATCCGCCGTGATGCCGCTCGAATCGGAAAGCGGATCGACGCTGCGCGGCCAGAAGATGAAAACACGGTTTGAATCGAGCGAGGCTCTTGTCGGATCCGTCGTATCGGGGCGTGCCCAGAGCGTGCTTCCCATGAGCGGAGCGATTCTGTCCGTCGTCATAAAGAGCTGGTTCGTTTCCACGGAACCTGTGCCGGAAACGTTTCCCGCGGAATCCCAGGCGATGATTCCTATCGTGTAGTTGCTTTCCGGGTAAAGGCCTTCCACTACCATCCGGTAACGGTTTGCGCTGTCCGAGGAAAAGTTGAAACCTTCGCCGTCGATGACCGCGAGCCTCAGGTAGTTTTTGCTTCTCGATGACGTCGTGTCTATCCAGAGGGAGTCGCTCGTGTAGCGGAAACGGTGATGCCTCAGCCAAAAGTCCGTGCCCGTCGAATCGGTCTTTCCATCGTGAACGATGCGGACTTTTGCGTTCCGGATATCTTGGCTCGTATCTTCCGCCCAGAGAAGGATGTTGTAACCGGCGATTTTCCCGGAGAGGCTTTCGGGGGCGTAGTAGTCGTATTGGTCGGTGGGACGCGCCCAGTCGATGGCGACGCCAGTGGTCCACGAGGAATCGGTTATCGTGACGATCGCCGGCGGGATGTCGTCGCCAAAGTGGACATAGAGGTGCTGGACATCTCCCGATGGGTCGCCGTCCCCGTATTCGCTCCAGATGGCGATGGCGAGGCTATCCCTGTGAAGATATTCCTTGACATGTTCCGTCAAGTCGAGCGTATCGTAGAGTCTTTCCGGATTTTCAAAAGGAATTCGGATGGACTTGTCCGTGGCGCCGCTCGGGACATCCTTTGTGGAATCGTTGACATCGAGCGTGTCTATCCAAACGTGAAAACGGAGGAGATTCTTTGTCTCGATGGGAATGCGCCAGCGCATTTGGTAACAGGATCTGGCCGTGTCGTTTTTCGAAGCGCAACCGCGGATAATGGATAGGTCCTGGACGGCGCGTTCAAACCGGTAGTCGTCGCCGTTCGAAGTGTCGGAGCAGGAAACGAAAAACGCTGCCGTAAAAAACGCTAGAAGTCCACGGAAAATCTTCATCGGTTTTAAGATACAAAAATTCCGCCCGGGATTTGGACGTTCCGGGCGGAGAGGGTTATAGGGAAAGAATTCTTGCGATGTTCGAGCTGATGAAGGGGCATATCCCGGCGAAGAGGACGCAGACCGTGAGCGCGATGACGCAGAATTTTTGCCGTGGCCGGACGTT
>JBNMGX010000322.1:0-2643 GCA_050872465.1 Hallerella sp. | reverse complement strand
GGTTCGAAAACGGGCCGTTCCTTTCCCGGGACGAAATTTCCCTGCCCGACATCGACATAGTTCAGGATGGAGAAAATATCGTCGAAGGGAATTCTTTCGCTGAACGGAACGAGATGCGTCTTGATGTAACGCGTGTATCCATTTTCGCCGGGTCTAAAAAGAAATCCGCTGTTGTAGAGGTTTACCGGTCGCGGGGGCTTGCCGTTTCTGTCGTAGTCGAGCGTTCCGATGAAGAGGCTTGTCCGCGTATCCTTGATGCGATTGTAAATCCATTCCTTTTCGCGGGAACGCTTGCGCAAAAAGTCCGGGATAGCCGTTTCCGGAAAGACGATGAGGTCCGGGGCATCCGAATCCCAGTCGATGCTGTCGTTGGCAAGTCTCCAAGTTTTTTGGACGACGGAATCGTAGTAGGTCTTGCTCCACTTGTTTGTTTGCTGGATATTCGGCTGGACAATGGCGACGGTCGGAATTTCCGCGGAATCGTCCGCATAGAACGGGGTCGCCTCTTTCGAGGAAAGCCTTGCGGACCCGTAAGCCCAGAAAAGCGCGAGAATGAAGATCGGAACGGCAAAGAGAACTTTCTTCTTTTGGGAAAAGGCGATGGCGACCGAGAGGTTGCTTGCGACGATTAGAGCCGTATAGCCGAAAACGCCGATGAGCGACAAGGCCTGGATGAGTTCGAGTTGCTTGCCGAAAGCGTATCCGAGATGGCTCCACGGAAAGCTGAAGTCCCCGATGCTCCGCGTCATTTCCAGCCCGGCGTAGAACAGCGGAAACAGCACAAGGAATAGGGGAATGTTCTTGACCTTGATGTTTCTCGCCTTGACAAATACCGCGGCGGCGATTGTGTTGTAAACGCTAAAGTAGGAAATGAGAAGGATTAGCCCGATGAAAATCAGGACCGCCGGTCCGACATTCATCACGTTGTAAATCCAGTAGTAGTTGATGACGTTGTACAGAAATCCCGACCAGAACGAGGCGAAAAGGGCGGTCTGCATTCCGGAGCGTAAAAGGACTAGAAACCACGGAACAAGGAAAACCAGAGCTCCCGGGCCTAGAGGAAGCGGGGGAAACGCGAGTGCATAAAATCCCCAGCCGATGCCGCAGATAAGGAGCGCGAAACGCGATTCCCGTTCCCGGATGCGGTGAAAATTCCAGATGGCAAACCGAAACAGCCCGAATAGGAAAAGCGGAATGAAAACGGCGCAGAGCTGGAGAAGCCCGATATGCGTTTGCAACAGATAGTCGGCAGCAAGCGAAAAGAAGCCTGTTCCGCAAAAGATTCCAAGAGCTTTTGGAAAATTGCTTCGAATTTTTTTTGAAAACAGGAACGGCAACGCACAGACGAAAGGAACGAGCTGCGGCGCGAATAAATAGATTCCTTCGGCATCGGGATTGGCGCGTATCAAAGCGATTTCCAAAATCGCCTGGACTATCAAAAATGCAAAAGTCATAACCCGCCTTTTCCCTGCGGATGGAAGAGCAGTACGTATTCGCCTTTCGGTTCGCGGGCTTTGTAATGCGCCAATAATTCTGTAGGCGTTCCCACGAGATGCTCTTCGAATTTCTTGGTCAGTTCGCGCATCAGCGCCACGGGAATTTCTCCGAAGACCTGGCGGATTTCGTCGATGAACTTGACGAGATTGTGCGGACTTGCGTAGAAGATGAGCGTCGATTCGGCGGATGTCTTCAGCTTTTCGAGCAGGTGCAGCCGTTGGGCGCTTTTCTTGGGCGAGAAGTTTTCAAAGCGGAAACGGTCTGTCGGAAGCCCGCTCGAAACCAGGGCGTTTATCATGGCGCAGGCTCCGGGAACGCTTCGCACGTCGATTCCTTCGCGGACGCATTCGCGGACAAGGTTGAATGCCGGGTCGGCGATGCCGGGAGTTCCCGCGTCGCTGATGATGGCGATGTCGCCTTCGTTTTTAAGATATTCCACATACTTGGGCGTCACCTCTTCCTTGTTGAAGTCGTGATAGCTTTCCGTTCTTGTATGGATGTCGTAGTGGTCGAGAAGAAGTCTCGAATGGCGCGTATCTTCCGCAAGGATGAGGGAAACCTCTTTTAAGATGCGAACGGCCCGGTAAGTGATGTCTTCGAGGTTTCCGATGGGAGTGGCGACGATGTAAAGTGTGTGCATATTTTGAAGTTAGTAAAAGTCCGAGCGGATCGTATTGTCCGCGGGAACGTTTTGTTGCAGGGACTGTTTGAGTCTCGCCGCGAGCTTTGTATGAATCATATCGGCGCGGTCCTGGACGTAACCGTTTCGGTAAGGCCCATACCAAAAGAGGCGTGGCTGTTCTTCTTCCAAAAATTTTGCCCGTTCGACGGTAATCCCGTCGCAGGAAAGCTCCGATGAAAGCGACATGGAAATATCGTCTTCGCGAGGCATCGCGGGCCAGAGAGGCGCGAGAATGAAAATTCCGAGATACCAGAAACTCGCATAGCGTTCCTCGACCTTGCCGTCAAACGAAAGGCTCAGTTTACAGCCGACCGGAACCGTTTTTTCAAGCGAACTTCTGTAAAAATTTTTCAGCCTGTCGGAAATTTCAATCGAATCTCCGCCTTCTTTCGCAGAAAATAAAATTTCAAGGTCTTCGCTTGCCCGGACATCGCCGGAAAAATCCGTATGGTACAGGGAAGGCG
>JBNMGX010000321.1:0-2651 GCA_050872465.1 Hallerella sp. | reverse complement strand
GGACAAGGGAGCGCATCCGATCATCGTAAATCCTGTCCGTCGGAGCGACTTCCGCTATTCTTCGTCTGCGGTTTCCTTGCCGGATTCCATCTACGAATCCTATCACGGTTACCCGATTCGGGCGCGAGAAATCGCCGCGTCGCTCAAGGTTCCGCTCATCGACATGGATACGCTTTCGAGGAACTATCTCCTCTCGGTGGGACAGTTCTACGCGCTTCGCTTTGTGAACATGCATCTCGATTCTGCGGAATATTCCACGTATGTGAATGGCAACGGGGACAATCTGCATTTGCAACAGAACGGAGCGGAGGTCTTCGGGCGCATTTTGACGGAACAGATGCGCGTCCATTCGGATGAAAATGTCCGAAAACTATCCGAAAATCTTGCCCCGATGTACTCGCTGAAAATAAAGGTCAGTCCCGAAGGCGCCGATTCGGCGACGACGGTTTCTTCTTACTACCCGGCGGGAATGACGGTAACGCTCAAGACTATTCCAAAGAAAGGGCGCGTCTTTCTCGGATGGTTTGACGGAAAAGGCGAACGGGTCGGAAATGTCGTAAAATCGGTCAATTCCGAATACATCTGCACCTTTCCGATGCGGAACGCTTCGACGCAATACACGGCGGTCTATGGCGGAGGTTCGCCGGAACTCTATACGGGAAGCGGCGAAGCCTTGGAAAATTTTCCGTCGGGAACTCCGCGAAAACTCGAAGGCGTTACGCCGTCGGAGGGAGTTGCCGAAGACTCGCTGGAAAGTTTCAATACGGCGATTCAAAAATGGTTTGACGCTTCGGTCGAACCGGATTCGTTCGACATCGGCTGGAGCGAAAATTCCAATCCCGGATTTACGGGAAACGGCTACTGGAATTTTGACAATGTGCTGAATACATTCGCCGCGTATCGGATGATTTTTCCTTCGGCTGGCTATGCGACGCTTGCCATCATCTACGCGAACGGAGGTTCTTCGGCGCGGACGCTGAACGTCTATCTCGATCACGATTACCTGGTGGAATTTCCCTCGACGGGAAGCTGGTCGCGCTGGGATACCGCCTGGGTAAATGTCGATTTGGCAAAGGGCGAGGAAACCTTGAAGTTCATCTCGGCCACGTCCGACGGCGGACCGAACATCGATGCTTTTGGTTTCAGCCTTCCGGGCGTTTGCCGCAAAGGATTCGCTTGCCAAGAGGCTTCGGATTCGACGACAGCGATTCAAAAGGCGGGAGCTTTCCGGGGAGATGCCCTGAATGGAAAAAACTTGACGCTTTCATCTGCCGGGCTTGTCAAGATAAAAGCGTTCGACTTGTCCGGGCGACTGCTGTTTTCTGCGGAAAAACGGATGCCGAAAGGCGTTTCCGAGGTTTCGGTTGGAAGCCTCGCTCCGGGAATCTATCGGCTGGTCGTTTCGGACGGAAACCGCACCTTGCATTCGAATTTTTTACAGCTCAGATAAGGATGCCCGATGAAAAGGCTGATGCTTCTTGTCGTTATTTTGTGTACAATCACGGCGTTTTCGGTTGGGACGGTTCGTTCGCGGACGATTTACATCGTCGGGGATTCGACCGTAGCATCTTACAAGTCTAGTGCTTACCCGCAAACGGGCTGGGGGCAGGTTCTCTCGAATTTCTTTGACGCTTCGAAAGTGAATGTTTATAACGCGGCGATCGGCGGCAGAAGTTCCAAGACATTTATCGAAGAAGGACGGCTCGACGCCTTGGACGGACTTGTCAAGGAAGGCGATTTCCTCTTTATCCAGTTCGGTCATAACGACCGCTATTTTGGGCAAAAGGCTCGCGAAGTCCCTTTCGATTCCTTGAGCTTTTGGCTGGAAACCTATCTGGAAAAGGCGAAAGGCTGGGGAGCCGTTCCCGTGTTGATTTCCCCGATGATGATGAATACGTATCCGCGAAATGTTTTTTCCTCGGAACTTTCGACAAGGTCGGAATACGATGTCCGGGCGCTGATGGAGACGCTCGCTAGGCGTTACCAGATTCCTTTTGTCGATTTGAATTTCAAGTCTTATCGTTTTCACCAGGAACAAAAGGCGGAGTATATTTCCCGCTACATCTTCAAGTATTTTTTGCCCGGTGAATACCCGAACTATCCGGCGGGAGTCGTTAATGACGGCGTAACGCATTTCCAGGAATCCGGGTCGCTTGCCCATGCAGAGTGGATTCTCGAAGAACTTTCGGACGAGGCGGCTGCGGATTATCTTTCGGCGGATGTCAAGGCGCAACTTTTCGAACTGCTTTCCGCGGCAAAGCCTCGCTATACGGTAACGGCTCGCGCGAATGTCTCGCTTGAAAACGGAATCATTTCCCATGCACAGAATTTGCCTGGTGGCGCACCGCTTACGCTGCATGTGAGCCCTTCCAGTTTTGGAAAGAATTTCTTGCATTGGGTCGATGACGATTGCAATGTCGTTTCGAACGATTCGAATTTTTACGGTTCGCTTTCGCTCTATCGGAACGCAACCTATACGGCGATTTTTGATGGAGGCGAAGCCTGTTCACCGATCGCTCACGGCGAAGAGGAACTTCCGCTTCCCCAAAGTTCAAGTTCCGCGCCTTTGCCTCAAAGCTCAAGCAGCGCAAAAGAAGCCTGCTCCGATTTAAAGGCGACTGCGGACTGGAAGTCTCCGGTCGATGCGGCTT
>JBNMGX010000320.1:0-2674 GCA_050872465.1 Hallerella sp. | reverse complement strand
GATCGCCCCTGACATAGAAATTCACGCTTCGACGCAGATGACGATAGCCTCCGCGGAAGGCGTCCAGATGGCGAAACGCCTAGGCTGCACGCGAGCCGTACTTGCCCGAGAGCTTTCCCTTTCCGACATCCGAAAAATCGCAGAACGCTCGCCGTTAGAACTCGAAGTATTCGTCCACGGAGCACTCTGCGTGTCGTTCAGCGGGCAATGCCTCACCAGCGAAAATCTGGGAGGCCGATCGGCAAATCGCGGGCAATGCGCCCAAAGCTGCCGACTTCCCTACAAGATGCTCGTCGATAAAAAGCCTTTTGACTTGCAAGGAAAAAGATTCGTTTTCAGCCCGCAAGATCTTTCGGCAATCGATGAACTGGACGCTCTGAAGGAAATCGGCGTCAAATCATTCAAGGTTGAAGGACGCTTGAAAAGTGCGGAATATGTCGCAGCAGTAGCAAGAGCCTTTCGCGAAAAAATGGACACGGAGACTCTGAGCGAAAAAAATCACGAACCTCTCGAAGTCCTGTTTTCACGCGGTCTCGGACCGGGCTGGCTCCGCGGCGTAAACCAGCAGACACTCGTAAACGGAAACTTTTCCAACCACCACGGAATGTTTCTCGGCAAAGTTCTCCAAGTTGAGCGCCATAAAGTCGTTATCGAGGGGAACCGACCGGTTGAAGCGGGAGACGGAATCCTTTTTGAAAATCCGGGCGAGGAAAATTCCACGGGCGGACGTCTGTTTGCGTACAAATTCACCAACGGAAAGACTTTTCTGGAATTCGGAAATTCTTTCGATTTTTCGAAAGTACGTTCCGGAATGTCCGCCTACCGAAACGATTCCCCGGCGATGGAAAAACGTTTGCGCAAGACATTCACCGACCGCGAAAACGAGAAAAAAATTCCCGTTAGCATCCGTCTTTTCGGTTCGTTCGGCAAACCGCTGTCGCTCGAAATTTCCGATGTGGACAATCACACGGCAAGCGTCGTCTCTGATTTCATCCTGGAAAAGGCCAAGACACCGCTAAACAATTTTCAAAGAATTCAAAAGGAACTTTCCGCGCTGAGCGGAACCGCCTATACGGCTCAAAAAATTCAAGTCGAAATTCCCGAAGACTCCTTCGTTCTAGACAAGGCTATCCGCTCTCTCCGGAAAAGTGCCGTTGAAAAGTTGGACGTCCTTCGTCTGGAATCCCACCCATCCCCTGTATTTTCCGAAAAAGGCGTTTCCCTGATCCGCAAAGCCCGGGAGAAATTCCACGACAAATCAAACGGAGAAAAAATCCAAGTTTCCGTTCTCCTCAGAAATCCAAACCAGCTCAATAATCTCCAAGGATTAGATATCGATCGCGTTATCCTCGACTTTGATTGGGGTGTCGATTACCGAGAATCCATCGAAAAGGCAAAAGCCTTTGGCTTTCAGGTTGGAATCGCCACAATCCGCGTTCTCAAGGAAGGCGAAACCTATCATTTAAAACGCATCGTCGAACTTTCCCCCGATTTTATTCTCGTCCGAAATCCGGGAGCGTTAATTTATCTGCAATCCTTTGACATTCCGCTCGAAGGCGATTATAGCCTGAATGTTTCCAACTCGCTCTCTGCGGAATGGTTTATCGAACAAGGTTTAAGAACTTTGCACCCGTCACTCGACCTGAATGCCCAGGGAACCGAGGAACTTATCCAAAACTTCGGAGGTTCCCGCTTCGAAATTTCCGTCTTTGAACATCTGCCCGCATTCTATATGGAACATTGCCTGTATGCCGCCTACCTCACCAAGGCGGAAAGGTTTCCCCTTTGCAAACAAATCTGTTCAAAGCATCACATCGACATTATCGACCACAAAGGCGCAAAACATTCCCTTGTCCCTGACGCGGAATGCCGCAACACTCTTTACTTAGAGCGTCCACAGTCCGCCCTGAATTTCGTCCCCGATTTTATCAAACTAGGCGTTCGACGCTTCCGACTGGAAATGCTCGAAGAGTCTCCTTCCGAAGTCGCCGACAAGACGCGCCTCTATACCGAAGCATTACGCGGAAGACTTTCGTTAAAAACCGTGGCAAGGCTTATCGGTGCGGAAGAAAGGTATGGGGTTTCGCAAGGGCAACTTTTCCATACCGAAACCTGGACCAACCGAAAAAAAGGCGCGAGATAATCAGAGCTTCGTTGAGTGTGGAGTGTTGAGAGGAATCAGGAAACAGAATTCAGGAATTAGTGGTTAGTTGATAGAGCCTTGTGGTCAGTTGTCAGTGATTAGTGAATAGTTGGTAGTGATTAGTCAGGAGACAGGAATGAGGAATTCGGAATTAGGAATGCGGAATTGACGTTTTAGCGAACTGTAAGTTGTCAGGAATCAGTGGTCAGCGGTTAGTGGTTAGAATTTAGAACTGAGAGCTTAGTGCTTAGATTTGCAGACGTCTATGTTCTTGCATTTCGGGCACTGTCCACTAAACTTAGACGTCCGCAGACTAATCCCTACACCCTCATCACTAGAACCTAAACTTAGATGTCCGCGATTCTGATCACTGACTGCTGACCACTAGCCACTGAACTTAGACGTCCTCGGACTATTCTTTCGTCCCATGTCCCTCGTACCGCTTCCCGAAAATTAAAACTGTCCAAAGCTCTAAATTCTCGCAACAAAAACAAGCTTCCCCATATAATCACTAAAATCAAACCGTAAAAT
>JBNMGX010000319.1:0-2691 GCA_050872465.1 Hallerella sp. | reverse complement strand
GTCCTGAGCCTTCTCCAGGATTCAAAGATTTTCGCCGAAGCAGTGGAGCGGATTTACTTGGAAGTCGCCGTGTAAATGCCGTCCCAGGATTCGCCCGGTCTTGTCGGCGGGGTTGCCTTGTAGGCAATCGCGCGCTCGATGAAAACCTCGGAAGGCGTCGGTCTCGCTCCGGGATCTTTCGCCTGCAAGTGCGGTTCGAGCATCTTGGTCTCCCGGAAAACGGCAATCGCTTCGTCCCACTTTTGCGCATAATAAAGCTTCTGGGCTTTTTCCCAGAGGGAAGCTAGAAGTTCAAGGCTTCCCGCGTCAGGATCGCCAGACATTCCGAGCAGTTCGTAAACCTGTACGGCTTCGCTTTTGCCGACGACCTTCAGACGGTCGATGGGACGCGTGATGAAAACGTTCCGGTAATCGGTCTTGTCGAGCGGATCCGCTTTTCCGCTAAGCGTTTCCTTGCTGACGAGGATGTATGTGCCGTATTGCTTTCCGATGCTTTCTAGCCTTGACGCCAGATTGACTGCGTCGCCCATGATCGTGTAGTTTTTTCGGGTTTCGGATCCCATGTTCCCGACGAGGATTTCTCCTGAGTTGATGCCGATTCTCGTATGCATCCGATAGACGGATTCCGGATAGGCGATGTTTTCCGCAAAGCTTTTTCCGTCGTGAGTTTTTCCGCGTCTCCAGTTCGTGCGCAAAATCCTTTGGGCCTTTTGCATGGCGAGTGCGCTCAGCAGGGCGTTTCGCCGTTGGTGCTCGATCGGGGAAGGCGCTCCGAAGAAAGCGATGATCGCGTCGCCTTCATACTTGTCGAGCGTTCCCTGGTTATCGTCCTTGATGATGTTCGTCATAGCGGTCAGGTAGTCGTTCAGCAAATCGACCAGCTTTTTCGGGTCGCCGATCTGTTCGGAGATGGATGAAAATCCCTGGATGTCCGTAAAGAATGCGGTCAGGTATTTTTTTTCGCCGCCGAGTTCCGGCTCCTTTTCGCTCGAAAGCATCTCGTCGATTAATTTGTCCGAAATGTACTGCTTGAACGATTTATCGAGAAAGGTCTTGTCGCGGTTTTCGAAGTAGAAGCGCACGAGAAAGGAGCCTAAAAAGGCGAGGATTCCTTCGATAAGGTAGGTCATGCAGCCGACGTAGAGACCGTTTGCGAAGAAGATATACGAAACGATAGTACTCGCCATGAATAGCAGGATAAGAAAGAGTACGGCGAGATATTGCGAGGCGAATAGCCCGATGAGAATCGCAAAGATGGCCGTGGCGATGTAGATGACCGGGTTTGGAAATTCGGAACGGATGTAATCGTCGGTCAAGACGTTTTGCAGAATGGTCGCATGAACCAGCACAGCGGGGAAGTGATCGTCGTGAGGCGTCGCGTAAAAGTCGAACATGGCGGGGGCGGCGCTTCCGAGAATGAAAATTTTTCCTTGGTACATCGCCGGGTCGATTCTCCCTTCGGCGACATCGTAATAGGATATGTGCTGGAATGTCCGCTGTTCGGGCGGAATGTTGTAGGGACTTTTGAAATGGAGGATAAAATTTCCCCGTTCGTCGATGGGAATGCGCTTGTTCTTTCCGAAGCGCATTTCCTCGCCAGGGTTTAGCGCTTCGATGCTTGCGGTATCCGTCCGGTAGAGATCATCGAGAACATCCGGCGAGAGAATCGTGTAGTTGGGGATCCAGCGACCTTTCTTTTCGTTGAAGTGAAAATCCAGTTCCGCGGAGAGCCATTTCGAACTTCCTTTTTCGAGACTGTCGAGGTCCTTTCCGAAAAAGGCGAGAACTTCCTTGTCGAATTTTGTTAGGTCGGAATCGTCGGGAGAAAAATCACCGTCGTCCGTCAGCACGGTCAGATGGCCGGATGAATCTTTCACGACACGGATTTGCGTAGAAATTTCCAGAAAATTTCCGGAGAGGGAATCCCTGACGTTGCGGTTCGAAAGAATTTCCCTGTGGCGCAGGATTTCACGGACCATCGGGTAGGAAAACTGCGGATATGTCGTGCGCAACGTTCCTGCGGAATCCCTGTAAATCCCGAAAGGCTTTCCCAGATCGATATGCTTTCCCATCGAAATCTTTACGGAGTCGGGGTTTGTTCCGAAAAGGTGCATCAACGTGACAAGGGAGAGCGCCGGGTAGATTCTGGAAGAGTCTTCGGGCCAGATGTTTTTGTTCGGGAACCGGTAAAACATCCGCATCTGCCGCAAAATGCCGTCGTCATCGGGGTTTGCGTTGACCACGCCGAAGTTTTTTGCCGCATGGGAAAGTTCGGGAAAAATGTTGTCGAGCAGATCCTTGGATTCGACGCTCTCTACGGATGAAACCTGGGAAAGCGAAAAGGTCGGGCTCGCATCGACTTCTCTTGCGCGTTGCGCCGTGCTGAGCGGCATCCATTGCGATTGGTGCTTGTAGTCTGTCCGGGCGTTGAACGTTCCGCATACGATTACGTTCGGATTGTCCGCGATTGTCCGGACGAGGATGGAGTCGGAATCGTAGGCCTTGCGGATTCTGTCGTAGTCGGGAAGCCATTCCTTGTCGGGATAGAGCTTTTTGAGAACGCTTTCCGCGCGTCTTGCGTGGCGGTTTCCAAAATCGGCGTTTTTGAAGAGGATGTCGAAGGCGACAGCCGCCGCTCCGCCGTCTTCGAGCCTCTGGACAACCCGGGCGTGCATGTCCCGCGTCCATTCG
>JBNMGX010000318.1:0-2696 GCA_050872465.1 Hallerella sp. | reverse complement strand
TCTCCGACAGTGTGAAAGCCTAAGGGAAGGAGGAACAGAAATGCCTACAGTATCTACTTTCGATATGACCGGCAAGCAGACGGGAACCCTGGAGCTGAATGACAGCATCTTCGGCATCCTTCACGGTCGCAAAGAGAATCCTTACCAAACGGTCCGTATCGAATGCTCGCTGCGCTGCCTGGGAGGCAAAAGTTTCGTTCGCAAGAGCCTTGAGAATCGCGACTTCAAATTCCGCAATGGCGACATCCGCCTTGGGACATTCCTGGATATCGACCAGCCGGATTTCAATCGCCCCGCGGTCAAAGCGCGCAATGGCACCTCGGCTGTTCAGGAAAAAGTGGTTCAGTAGCTTTTCCCGGTCAAATGGAGCAATGTCCTTTTCGATTTTTTCGAAAATGAACCGATTATAGTCCGCCTCGGTGAAGACCGCTTCGGGGATGACCTTGCCCGTGATGCTCGGAATTTTTTCCTGGTTGTGGCGGTAGGTTTCGATGCGCGCATCCTTGAAGCCGGTAAAGCGCGAATCGAGATAGGGGCTCGAAGCGGCGACCGCTGGAATCAGCGGGAGCAGGAGACGGATACCCGCATGGAGCGTCCCGAATTCCTCATCCCCACAAAAGGAAATGTTCAGGTGCGTCGATTGCAGGTTCGCCCAGCCATGTCCGCGGCAGTCGAAAATGCGGTTGTACGCTTCGTAGATTTCGTTGCAGTCGTAAGGCCAGAGGACGGTTTCCGTCATCGGATCCATGAACGGGTGCGCGGCGGACGGGAGAAGTTCCCCACCGACAGCCGAAAGCTTCTCGTTTGCGGAAAGGATTTCCCGGTGAAATTTTTCATCCCAGCCGGCGAGCGTTGCAGTCGGCTCCGCGCACTTGAATTCCAGGACATGCGAAACGAGCTCGTTCGAAAGCCCGACCGGTCCATGATCCACATCCGAAAGGTTCTCGCCGTTTTCGTCCTTGCCAAGAACCGCATCGACTTTGGGAAGGACCTTTTCCGAATCCTTGGAGACAATCATATATTCGAGCTCAAGCCCGAACCGTTCAAAAATGTGCCAGGATGATTTCATACAAACGAATCGATTCCGTGATGTTGCAGCAAGCGTTGCTGCGCCGAATTCATGCGTTCCTCGATTCTGCGGCGCAGGGAATGCATGACGTTCAGATAGATTTTTTCGCCGCCGAGCTGGTCTTCGACACCATCGTCGATGCTCGGGTTGTCGTTCACCTCGATGACCATCGGCTTGCCGTCCACTTCCTTGAGATCGACTCCGTAAAGCCCGTTGCCGATAAGGGCCGCGACGCGAAGAGCCGCCTTGATGATTCCGTGGGGAACGTCATCGAGAGGAACGCAGTCGTAAAGCCCGCAGACCTCGTCCTTGTTCTTGGAATTCCAGTTGTAAATTTGCCAATGGTCCTTTGCCATGTAGTAGCGGCATGCATAGAACGGACGCCCGTCCAGAATGCCGATTCTCCAGTCGAACTTTGTCGGCGTGAATTCCTGCGCGATGATGAGGTCGCTCCCTTCGAACATCTTGTCTAGCTGGGTCTGCAATTCCTCTTCGTTCTTGACTTTCACCACTCCCATGGAAAAACTCGAATCCGGAGCCTTGAGGATCATCGGGAATCCGATAGCCTTGGAAAGCTCGTGGCGGTTTTCGGAATGGGCGATAATCGTATGCGGGGCGGGAATCTTTCCGACAGTCATCAGTTCCTGCAGATAGACCTTGTTCGAGCAGCGGAGAATGCTGTCCGGGTCGTCGATGACGGCGATTCCTTCGGACTGGGCGCGCCGCGCAAACGCGTAAGTGTGATGATTTACGTTTGTCGTTTCCCGGATGAAGATAGCGTCAAATTCACCGACGCGGTGATAATCCTTTTTCGTGATGAGTTCGACGCGGAATCCCGTCTTTTCCGCAGCCGCGATGAACTTTTGAATAGCCTTGGCGTTTGACGGCGGTTCCTTTTCGTCGGGATTGACCAAAATGGCGAGGTCGTAAAGATACTCGTCCGGATGTGCCGAAGTGAAACGGCTCTTGTCGAAGTATTCCTTCGCGAACTGATCGACCATTTCCAGGTGGGATTCCGGAATTTCGTTTACGCAGATAGGGCCGATGCTCTGGATGAGCCATTTCTTCTTGAAGACAAAATGGGCGCGGAGCAAGGGAGCCTGGAAAAGGCGGTAAAGTTCCTCGGAAAGTTCGAGATATTGCGGACTGACGTTCTGCCCGAAGTAAATCGATAGGGTGAATTCGGTGCCGGTGAGCTTTCTCAGGCTCTTCTGGATAAGGTCGTCGATTTCGTCCGAAATGTTCTTGACAACCGCCGGAGCCTTGAAATCCCGGATGCTCTTGACGTTCGGGATCACCTTGTGACCGCGCGCTTCCGCGAGGAGCGAGACGTAGTAGCCTTTGCTCTGGTAGCTGTAATCCCGGCAGAGGTTAAAGACGCGCACGTTTCGCATCATGGTGTAATCGGTTTTCGTCAGGTAGTCCTTTGCCGAGACGATATCGACTTCCGGGACGTGGAACTTCCAGTTCTTCGGGTTGTTTACAACGATGATCTTTTTCATTTTTTCTTCGGCTGGATGGCGAGAATCAGACTGTCATAAGTGAGAATTCCTAGCAAGATGCTGTGCACCAGACGGTTGCGCTCCACTTCGTAGTAGTTGTTGTGGGCTATCGGGTTGGTGCTATC
>JBNMGX010000317.1:0-2711 GCA_050872465.1 Hallerella sp. | reverse complement strand
GTTCTCTGAATACTCTTGCCATAGGAAAAATGGATTTTCTTCGATGAACTGTCGCTGCCGAGTGGAATGCCGCGGTTTCTCAAAAAATTCTTAGTCGCATTGCATACGCCTTCATTATAGTGGCAAATCAAAAAGAAGGTGTTCTCTTTTCCTATGTCGACGCCGGATTTTTTTTCATTATTTTGCAATTTATAAGTGAATAAACTCCCTTGATTTAAACCGGATTTTTTCAACAATCCTTCTGGCAAATCTACCAGGCATAAAAGGGAAAGAGTATTTCCTTTTTTGGAAAATTTGTTCAATTCAAAATGGGCGACACCGTCTTGTTGTGTTTGCCGGTTCATTAAAATTTTAGACCCTTGTAAAATTTTTATGGGCAATCCGCTTAGGGGACCCAAATCGTCAAATGCATTGACATCAAAAGAAAAGGAGCTTTCGCTATATTTTAGAGAATTGCTGTCTATCCCTATTCTGATGAAATTTAATTTTGAAATTAGCTGTTCTTCAAGTTCATGAAGCCGATGGTTTAGTTTGATGGAACTTTTCAGAGGTTTTAATTTGGAAAGCACATCCAGCATTTCATTGTACATGAACACCTTCGGGATGGCGGTCATCAGTTCGTCGGAAGATTTTTCGTAATTCCTGATTTTTAAAGCCTCCATTCCCTTGGTTTCGTGAATTGAAATTTCCTTTTGTAATTCCCGCATTCGCAAAAGCATTGCATTTTCCACGTCGTCGATGTTAAGAATGGCCTTCGCTTTAAATTCCGCTCCGTTTTTGGGAAGCGTTTCCAGCTGAATCCATTTTAGAGTCATTTCGCTTTGGATTTTTTGAATTGCAGAATATGTTTCTTGCGATTCGCTTTTGTTTCCCCGGGTAATATCTTCTGCAATCATTTGTTCGGAAGTGGAAACATTGGCGACGATTTGTTTTGCGATTCCTGCAATGGCGATATTGTTCGCTTCTTCCTGCGAAATGCTTGAAGAACCTACATATTTTATGACGTTGGAAGAAAATGCCAAAGAGACGAGAGTGAGAAAAAGAAAGATGGGTTTCACTTATTTCAGCTCCATGAAAATCATTTTTTTGGTAATGTTGATTTTCTTAACCCCTACTACGGCTTTTAATTTTGTACGGATTGCGCTGTAGATGGCTTGGGAATTGGGATATTGGGCAGGATTGCCATAAATAGTCATATCCACCGTTTTTTCTGTCATCACGTTGAAGATGACTTTTTGGAATAATCCTGGAAGAGTAGTCGTGATTTGTTCGTGAATGTCCTCGATGAAATCTTCGTCGAAATCGCCGATGAGATTCATCATGACTTTATATTGCGCGCTCTTTTTTTGAGCTCGGCAATAATCCTGCAATTTGGGTTCCAACTGGCGAGCAGCATCGGTTGCTGCGATTTGAATAATTTTTTGATTTTCTTTGGCGTCCGAAATTTTTTGTTTTGATGAGGCGATTCCTATTGATTGGCCTGTTGTTGATTCGTAAGCATTCAGCAGAATATGAATTTCTTTTGCAGACAAATTACCTGTAAATTTTACATAGATATCGGCTCCGATATATAAACTTGCCAAATAGGCGAGGTCTTCTTCCTTTCCGGAAATGGCATTCTGTGTCAGGATAAAATTTTCCAGTTCTTTTTCTTTTTCGAGAGATTTTAATTCGTAATTCTTTTTTGCAAAAAAGGAGTTGAGGCTTTCCATCAATGCCCGAGAATAGGGATTTTTATTGACGATTTCCAACTCGGATAAATTTTTGGCATTTTTAGCGGGCAAAACGAGAATGGAGATGGGAACTTGAATTTCTTCGGAAGATGGATGAGGGGAAGAAAATGTCGGCTTGGAATCACCGCTTTCTTGAGAACCGGTTTTGCCGTTGTACGCATCAAAGGCCTTTTCTGCGGCTTGATAGTGCGAATCGAAATTCGAATTTTGCGCAAAGGCTGACGAAACCAGTAATAAAAAAACGGATAAAATCTTTGCCAACATTTTCATCCCTATCATTTGCTATTTGTTGTTGTACGCTTCGAAATGGGCCTCTGCTTCTGCGTAACCGCGTTCCGCCCGGGCGCGGACCTTATTGGCAACTTCGTCAGAAGCGTTAAGGGCTTTCATCATTTTTTCGAAGACATTGGCGTTTACTGTCATTAAAACGGTTACTTTATAGGAGCCGTCTTTGGTCATTTCCGTTAAAGATTTGACGACAGTCGCGCCACTTGTCATTTCATCGGTAACCTGGATGGTTACTTCTTCATGATGTTCCGTTTTCTGCTCGCCCGCTTCTTCATAGAAATCTTTAAGAAGTTCCTGAGTTCGCGCTTTCATACGGCGAGCTACTGCCGCACGGGCTTGCATGTCGGCCTTATTCAACGCGATTTGCTCCCGCCCGGCAATACCTTCGCCCACTTCGACAAGTGCTTGCTTGTCCTGGGCTTCCATTTCGCGCTTTTCCTGCATGAGGATATTCAGGTTGGTTTGCACGGCAGTTGTTCCCGGAACTGACCCGCTTCCTGCGCAGCCGATAAGCAACGAGGCGAGGAGGGATAAGGGTAAAAGTATCTTTTTCATAAAAACTCGCCTACTTATTCCCTTTGCAAACTGGAAGCTTCTTGTTCGATTTCTTCCTGACTAGGAACGGGAATGCCGTGGGCGTCCGCATAAGCTTTCAATGTGGAGAAATTCGTTTTTAGCAAAGCCAGCTGG
>JBNMGX010000316.1:0-2735 GCA_050872465.1 Hallerella sp. | reverse complement strand
CTTCATCGCAAGTCCGCAGGTAGCGGACCGGGCAGCGGAATTTCTCGGGCAGGAAAAGCTCTCAACCCTCGTCCGGCTTCTCTACTGACCCGGAGCGAACCGTGAAACTTCCGAAGAACAACCGCATATTCATTGCGCTTTTTTTCGGCGGAATCATCATTCCGACAGCGATACTTGCCGTCCTCAGCTTTCGTAACGTACAGAACGAGCGTCTCCTCGCCGAAAAAAACTTCGAAGACTCCCAGATTTCCTTCTCGAAACAGGCCGTCCAGACAGTCCAGAAAGAACAGCAGGACATTCTGAAGGAAACAAGGAACGCGTCGCAGTTTCTTTACGAACAGCCGCAAAAGCTCCTCGAATTCGGAAACGCGGTTTCCTTCAAGAAAGTGCAGGGCATCGCCGCGATCTTTCTCTTCAACGAAAATCGACTAGTCTATCCGAGCATTTCCATTTCAAGCCATCCGGCATGGCCCGCCCCGCCGACAACGGTTCCCGGAGAAATCGAGCAAAAGCTCCTCCGCGGAGAAGTCGCCGGATTAAATCCCGACAAGATCGATTATGCGCGTTCGGCTCTCCTCTTGCGGACGCCCTACCTTTCCAAAAAAGACAACGTTCTGAACCTGCTAGGCATTCTCCGGCTGCGTTACCGCAAAAAAAATTACGAAGAAGCGCTCCACATCATCGACATTCTCGAACGGCATCCCGAAGCCCGCGGATACTTGCAGAACGACCTTTCGAAATCGCTCTTCCTGCTCAAGTTCGAAATTTTCGTGGAACAGAAAAAACATTCAGCCGCCGAAAACTACTGTCTTTTCCTCTTTTCCGAATTCCTGGAAGGCGAAGCTCTGCAGGACATCGGAAGCGCCAAGTTCTTTTTCGAAAACGCCATCAGCCAGATTCTCTCTTTCGAGGAACTCACCAAGGAAAAGCGGGACGCGTTCTGGAACCTGCGCGAAAATCTGAACAGGCAGCTTGAACATGCGGAGGTCTTCGCATCCCACCGGAACTTTCTCAAGCATTTTGCCGAAGACCCGCAACCGACAAAAGACGGAATTTTTTACAAGCAGGACGACTTGAGTCTTTTCTTCCGCATGGCTTACCCGTGGCTTTCCGGGGACCAGATCGTTATCGGACTTGTCGATAGGGACGCTTACAGGGAACGCATCCGCAAGAAACTCGCCGAAACAGCCCGCGAATGGAAAGACATTGCCTACACGGTTACCGACGACCGCGACTCCGTTATTCTCGGAAAACCGCAAACCCCAGAAGCCCAGATTTCGAAGCAGATGGAACTCGGCGAAAGCCTCGGCTGGACGCTCACCCTGTACAAGCGCTCCTCCCAGGAACTTTACAGCGAAGCCCGGCACAAGATGTTCCAGCTTTCAGGCCTTGTCGCCTTTTCCCTGCTCACCGTCATCCTCGGTTCCTTCTTCATCTTCAAGACCATTTCCCAGGAACGAAAGCTCATCTCGATGAAGACGAACTTTCTCTCCTCGGTTTCCCATGAACTCAAGACGCCGCTCACGTCTATCAAGATGTTCGCCGAAATGATTTCGGGCGGGCGCGTACAAAAAATCGAAAAATGCGCAGAATACGCAAAGCTCATCGGCAAGGAATCGACGCGGCTCGAAAACCTGATAGGCGCCATCCTCAGCTACACGCGGATGGAAACCGGCAAGCAGACTTTCCGCTGGGAACGTCTAGACCTTTCGGAATGCGTGTCTAAGGTTTACGAAGCGATTCTCGACCAGGCGGACAACCGCGGCCTCACGATGACGCGCGATCTCGCACCAGGATGCTTCGTCATGGGAGACTTCACCGCGCTCTACAGCCTTGCCCAGGGACTGATCGAAAACGCCATCAAATACACCAATCCACCGGGAAAAGTGCATGTCCGGGTTTTTGAAGAGGGCGAAAAAATCGTATTTTCTGTAGCGGACACCGGCATAGGGATAGCCTCTGCCGAACAAAAAAATATCTTTAACGACTTCTACCGCGTCGGCGACGAGATGACCCGCAGCACCAAAGGCTCCGGTCTCGGGCTTGCCATCGTCAAGCGCGTTGCGGAAGCCCACAAGGCGAACGTCTCCGTGCAAAGCCATCCCGGCAAGGGATCGACTTTCACGGTCAAGTTCAAAAAGGCGGAATAATGGAAAACAGGAAAATTCTCATTGTCGAAGACGAAGAAATCATCCGGTTGGGTCTCAAGGACAACTTTGAACTCGAAAATTACACGGTGGAAACCGCGGGCGACGGCGACGAGGCTATCGAAAAAGCGGACGCGTTTCTCCCGGACCTGGTCATTCTCGACCTGATGATTCCCAAGAAAAGCGGCTTCGAGGTCTGCCGATATATCCGCAAGAAGCATCCCGACACGTTCATCATCATGCTCACCGCCAAGACAGAAGAAACATCCAAGGTTACCGGACTTGAAATGGGCGCAGACGACTACGTGACGAAGCCTTTTTCCATCCTCGAACTTCTCGCCCGCGTCAAGGCATTCTTGCGGCGCGGTCCGCGCACCGGTTCGTCCAAAGCATCGGAAACCCAGACCGGGCAGGATGCCGTCGATTTCAACAACATCCACCTCGACTTCAAAAAATACGAGGCGAGCAAAAACGGGATTCCCATCGATCTTTCCGCCAGGGAATTCCAGATTCTCAAGTACTTTTGGGGAAAGCGCGGCGAGGTCATCCTCCGCGAAGACCTTTTGCAGGACATCTGGGGATATACGG
>JBNMGX010000315.1:0-2751 GCA_050872465.1 Hallerella sp. | reverse complement strand
TCATCTGCAGGTGCTCCGGCAGGGGATTCGTGAACGGGTGGTGCATCGCCATGTAGCGGCCTTCCGTTTCGCTGTATTCGAACATCGGAAATTCGGTAATCCACACGAACTCGCGCTTTTTCGGATCGCGGAGACCCTTGATGCGGGCGACTTCGAGCCGGAGCTGTCCCATCGCCGTTGCGGCGACCTTTTCGGGACCCGCGATAAAGAACATCATGTCGCCGTCTTTCGCGCCGACGGCATCGCGCAGGTCGTTCAGCTGTTCCGTAGTGAAGAACTTGCCGACCTGGGTTTCCACCGTATCGTTTTCCTTGACGCGCATCCAGACGAGACCCTTGGCGCCGTATTTTCCGACATAGGCGGTGAGATCGTCGATTTGTTTGCGGGTAAAGTCCAGGCAACCCTTGGCGGCGAGTCCGCGGACCTTTCCGCCGGCGGCTACCGCATTCTTGAAGACGCCGAAGTTTGACGTAGCGGCGATTTCCGAGACGTCGTGGATTTCGAGGTCAAAGCGGAGGTCGGGCTTGTCGGAACCGTACTTGAGCATCGCTTCGTGCCAGTTCATGCGACGGATGTGGCGCGGGGGCTCGAAATTCCAGACTTTTCCGAGAACTTCGGTCACGAACTTGTCGAACATTTCCATGACCTCGTCCTGGTTCACGAAGGACATCTCGACGTCGATTTGCGTGAATTCCGGTTGGCGGTCGGCGCGAAGGTCTTCGTCGCGGAAGCATTTTGCCACTTGGAAGTAGCGATCGAAGCCGGCGATCATCAGGAGCTGCTTGTATTGCTGCGGGCTTTGCGGCAGTGCATAGAACTTGCCCGGGTTTACGCGGGACGGGACCAAGTAGTCGCGGGCGCCTTCCGGCGTCGATTTGCAGAGAACGGGCGTTTCGATGTTCTCGAATCCGTTCGCGTAGAAGAATTCATAGACCGCCTTGAGAAAGCGGCTCTTGAGCATCAGGTTCTTCTGGATCCACGGACGGCGAAGGTCTAGGTAGCGGTAGGTGAGGCGGAAGTCGTCGTTTTCCTTGCACTCTTCCTTCGGGTCGTTGATGGCGATAGGCGGCGTGAGCGATTCGTTCAGGATTTCGAGCTTGTCGATCTTCACGTCGATCATGCCTGTCCCGATTTTTTCGTTTTCCATTCCGGCGGGGCGGGCCTGGACTTCACCTGTCACGTAGATGACATATTCGTTGCGGAGCTTGTCGGCGAGCTTGTGGACTTCCGGGTTGCGGTCCGGGTTGAAGACCACCTGGGTCTTTCCATACTTGTCCCGAAGATCTACGAAAATGACGCCGCCCAAATCACGACGACGATCGACCCATCCGGCGAGCGAGACTGTCTTTCCGATGTCCTCTGCGCGGAGTTCGCCACAGTTGTGTGTACGTTTCATAAAGTGAATCCTTGTTTGGAATTTCAACGAGCGAAATATAGAAAACTTGGAATTTGATTTTGCAAAAAGTTATTTTTTTTCACGACGGAGAGGTCCCGAAAACCGGGCTTCCCGAAGGATTGCGGTGGCATCTTGAAAGTAGGAAAATCCAAGTTCCGGTTCTGTCTGCTTGCGCTTGCCGTGTGCGGCGTGTCGCTTGTCGTGTGGGATCTCCGGGCTTTTCCGAAATATCTTTCCACCAAGTCCGAAATACCGTTTAGCCACGAAAAGCACGGGGAGAACCTGGGAATGGACTGTGCGAAGTGCCACCCGGGCGCTTATTTCGGAATCCGGGCGACGGTGCCTTCGCGGGCCGACTGCATGGACTGCCACAGTCTGCCGCTTTCGGAATCCCCGGAAATCGAGAGGCTTGCAAGGGCGCTTTCCGAGGCGTCGGAGCGACCTTTCGAATTTGAAAGCCGGATGCCGGCGAATGTCTTCTTTCCGCACGGGCTTCATGCGAAGGCGAAAGTTTCCTGCGAAATTTGCCACGGGTCTCCTTCCGAAATCGATGCGGGCCGCAGGCCTGAGGTTCGGATGCAGGAATGCCTGGCGTGCCATCGGGGCGAAAGGGAATTTCCGAAGGCTTCGACGGATTGTGCGAGGTGTCACCGGTGAAAATTTCCCGCGCATCGTTCCTAAAGCTTCTGGGCGGCACAATCGCTTCGCTTTTTCTTTTCGGCTGCCGCCGGGAAAAATCCCCGACAAAAAATGGCAAGGACGTTTTTCCGCAACCCGATATTTCGCTTTGGGAAAAGGAGCTGGCTCTTTCGCGGAAACGAAACTTGCGGATGGAAAATCTGGTGCGGATTCCGATGCCGGGGAAGCATCCCAGGTTTCCGTCGGCGACGGTGCGGCTCGGGATGGCGATAGACCTGGACATTTGCGACGGTTGCGGCAAGTGCGCGCTCGCCTGCATGGTGGAGAACAACGTTTCGCGCGTAAGTGCGGACGAGGCCCGGAAGGGGCGGTTTATGCATTGGCTCGAAATGCGGGGGAATGTTCCCGTCATGTGCGCGCATTGCGGAGACGCTCCCTGCGAAAGGGTTTGCCCGACGGGGGCTGCGGTTGCAAGTCCGGACGGTTTTTCGGCGATGGTCTATCCGCGGTGCATCGGGACGCGCTTCTGCGGCGCGAACTGCCCGCTTCATGCCCGGAAGTTCAACTATGCGGATGCCCGGAGCGAAGGACTTGTGGCGAAGTTCAACCCGGAAGTTCCGATACGTCCGCGGGGCGTGATGGAAAAATGCTCGCTCTGCATCCAGCGTCTCCAGAAGGCGAGAACCGGTGCGCGGACTTTCGGCTCGGAATGGGAT
>JBNMGX010000314.1:0-2758 GCA_050872465.1 Hallerella sp. | reverse complement strand
CCGTAAATCCTCATCCGACACAAATTCCACAGGCTGTACACGGACCAGATCGATTATGCCCCGAAAGCTGCGCATCTGGCGCACCGCATCAAGGATTTTTTTCTTGTCGGGAAAGCGTTCCACCGAGCCATGGACATAGGCGACCGCATGGACCACATTCCATTTAAGCTGTCCCGGAATTTTCGGGAAACGCTCCGAAAGCCTGCCGGCAAGCCTTTCTTTCAGCAAATCGTCCGAAGCGAACTGCTTTTCCGGCGGGAGCGTGATAAAAAGGGTTTTTCCGTTTTCCAGCTGCACCACGAGCTTCTCTTCGCCGCGGTCCGCCACCATTCCAACGACCGAGCCCAAAGCCTTCCGCAAGACATGGTACACCGGATCGCCCAAAAGCGCGACGCCACACTGGGCCGGGAGCAGGCGAAATCCCATCGGCGCCTCTTCGTTAAAGCGCGTCATCAGCGGACGGGAAAATTTTTCAAGCCGGTTGCCGCCAAAACTCAGTTCAACGACATCTTCCGTCTGCGTCGTATAGAGAGCCTTTACCCGACCCGGGGAATCCTTGCCGTCGATGTAAACCCAGTCGTTCGGAGCGAGCCGGTTCTGGCTTAGCAGCTTGGCATATTCGGCGTCCTCTGCGGGACGGTTGAAAAACATTTCCTCTGAAAAGGCGACAAAGAACGCGCCGCAGACCGAGCATTTACAGACAAGGGGAATTTCCGGGCGCACCGCGCAATGGACCGAAAACATCTCCTTCGAAAGGACATCATGCCGAGTAATCGCTCGGCAATCCTTGCAGTAGAGCATCCGGTCCAAAATTTTATGCGTCCACGTCCTGAGCATCTTAGGCTTGCATCAAAGGTTCCGCAACGTCTATCCGGCGAAGCGTCTCGTCTTTTCCGACAACTTCGAAAAGTTCCCACAGGCCGGGGCCGGCAGTCACACCGGAGACAGCGAGACGGACCGCTCCGACCAAATCGCCGAGCTTGCAGCCGCGGCTTTCCGCTAAAGCGAGGAAGCCTTTTTCGATTTCCGCAGCTTTAAAAGGTTCCACCGAGGCGAGCATTTCGCGGACAGCGTGTGCGATTTCGCGGCTTCCGGGTCCCCACTGCTTGCGCATTCCCTTTTCGTCGTAAGAAGTAGGCGCCTTGAAGAAGTACACGGACATTTCCGCAAGATCCTTCAGGAAATGCGCGCGGGGTTTTAAAAGTTCCACGATTTCGTTTAAGCGTTCCGCCGATTCGTTTTCCACCGAGATTCCCAGTTTTTCAAGACCGCTTTTCATCTCGGCGAGAAGCGTTTCGTTCGGCGTCGTATGGATGTGCTGCATGTTCATCCACTGCAATTTTTTCACGTCGAACTTCACCGCCGTCGGGTGGATGCTTTCCAACTTGAACGCTCCGATCATTTCGTCGAGCGTCATCACTTCGCGGTCGTCGCCGGGGTTCCAGCCCAAAAGCGCAAGATAGTTCACGAGCGTTTCCGGCAGATATCCCAGATCGCGGAATTCCCCGACGGAAGCAGCCCCGTTGCGCTTGGAAAGTTTTCCTCCGTTTTTCGAATCGAGAATCACGGGGAGATGGCACCAGACAGGAGCTTCCCAGCCGAAAGCCTTGTAGAGCAGCACGTGCTTCGGGGTCGAACTGATCCATTCGTCGCCGCGCAAGACATGGGTCGTTCCCATCAGATGGTCATCGACGACGCTCGCAAAATGATAAGTCGGGTAGCCGTCCCGCTTGATGAGAACCAGATCGTCCAAGAGCTCGTTCTTGTATTCGATGTGACCGCGGACAAGATCGTCAAACCCCGTCACGCCGCTTTCCGGAATCTTGAAACGGATCACAGCCTTTTCTCCGGCGGCAATCCGGCGTTCCGCCTCTTCACGAGGAATGTTCCGGCAGTGGCGATCGTAGCCCGTTTCCGCAACGCCCGCCTTCTTCTGTTCCGCGCGGATTTCGTTCAGACGTTCTTCGGAGCAGAAGCAGTAATAGGCAAGCCCTGCATCCAAGAGCTTTTGGATTTCGCGATGATAGATGTCGAGACGTTCGCTCTGGAAATACGGTCCGCAGTCGCCTTCGTTGCCGGGGCCTTCATCCCAGTTCAAGCCCAGCCATTTCAGGTCGCGCATCAAATCCTTGAGAGCGTCCTCGTTGTAACGCTTGCGGTCGGTATCCTCGATCCGCAGATAGAAAGTTCCGCCCGTCGCCTTGGCAAAAAAGTAGTTGTAAATCGCCGTGCGCGCACCGCCGACGTGTAGATAGCCGGTGGGACTCGGGGCAAAACGTACGCGGACCTTGCGTGTGGATTGAAGCATGTCAAACCTCGGATAAAATTTTCTTCCAAATTCCAAAGCAAAAATAGATTTTCCATCATCGCTAAACGAGAGGCGTTTTTATTTGTATGTCAAAATTTGACAGGTTTTTGACTGGTGGCGGGGTGGAACACCTACCCGGCATTCAGAGCTTAGTTAGGAGAACTTAGAACCGAGGATGTCTAGATTTAGGGATTAGGAAATCTGAAGCGAACAGATTTCTCTCAACTATTAACTATCAACTAAAATCTCAGTTCTAAGTTCTGATTTTCCCCTACCTTGCAACCACCCCCTAGGCCACGCAGTACCCCGACTTTCCTTTCCCATGTCATTCCCCGGCTTATCCGCCGCGGCGGACGCAGACACGGGAATCCCTTTTCGGAGATTATCGGGTCAAGCCCGATAATGACAGTTTAACGCATAGACGGTCCTTGTCCCGTTTAACTACTGATT
>JBNMGX010000313.1:0-2761 GCA_050872465.1 Hallerella sp. | reverse complement strand
GTCTATGGATGCCCGCTCGTCTATGACAAGGAAGGCGTTCCCGAAATCCTTTTGAAAAAGCTCCGAATCTATGCGCCGCCCAAGCTCGACGACTGGAGCCGCCTGGTCGATACGCTGAACCGGAACGAGGTGAAACCGCGCAAGGTCTTGACGGTCGCCATCGGAGGAAAATATACGCGGCTCGAAGATTCCTATGCGAGCATCGTCGAAGCGTTGAACCATGTCTCGGCACACCTGGACGTCCATGTGGTCATCCGCTGGATCGATACGGAAAAGCTCGAAACGCATCCCGAAGAAGTCGAAGCCGATATGCAGGGCGTCGATGCGGTGATCGTCCCCGGGGGATTTGGCATCCGCGGAATCGAGGGAAAGATCGTCCTCATCCGCTATGTCCGCGAACACAAGATTCCCTTCCTCGGAATCTGTTACGGGATGCAACTTGCCGTCGTGGAATTTGCGCGGCACGTCTGCGGCATGAAGGATGCCGGGACGATGGAAACCGAAACCCCGACGCACCATGTGAAGGAACCCGTCATCGCCTATCTGCCCGGTCAGGACAAGATCAAGGAAATGGGCGCGACGATGCGCCTCGGTGGCCATGACGTTCTAATCCGCAAGGGAACGCTTGCCGAAAAAATCTACGGCGCTTCCGAAATCCGGGAACGTTTCCGTCACCGCTACGAAGTCAATCCGAAATATGTCGAACGGCTCGAAAAGGGCGGCATCGTATTCTCGGGAAAGGCGAAAGGCGAGGACATCATGCAGATCATGGAGCTTTCGGACCACCCGTATTTCATGGCTTGCCAGTTCCACCCGGAACTTAAAAGCTCGCTTCTCAAGCCGGCTCCGCTGTTCCTCGGCCTTTTGAAGGCGGCAGATGAACGGGCCTGAGAAGAAGGTCTTTATATTAGCGCTCTGTCTTTTCGCTCTCGGGCTTTTGGTCCGGTTTTCGCCGTGGGATCCGGTTCCGCAGATCGAGGAATTTTCCTATGCGGAAGAATCCCGCGAAGCGACCGTCGACCGCCAACCCGAAAGTCCGGCGTTCCAGAAAAAGGAACAGGCGGCGAAGCCGAAAAGGGAAAAATCCCGGAAGGCGAAGCCCGCGGTCCGTTTCCCGATAGCCATCAACCGGGCAACGGTCGGGGAACTTTGCGCGATTAACGGCGTGGGACCGAAGCTTGCGGAGAAAATTGTCGCCTACCGTTCGCTTCACGGGCGTTTTGCGGGTCCCGGGGATTTGAAAAAAGTCTCGGGAATCGGCAAAAAAAAGGCGGAAAAGATTCTCACCTTTATCGTTTTTGACTAGTTTTAAAAGAAAACAGAACGATATACTATGGCCGATACCAAATTGCACCTAGGCATTGAAGCGGGCGAAGTCCTGCTCAAGGTCGCCCTTTACGACCCTCAGGAAAAGAAGGTCGTGAAAACGGCGATACTCGATACGGAAACGAACCCGCTAGATGACGTCTTTTCCTTTGAAGCGGCGCTCCAGGCTTGGCTTTCTGCAAACGAAGACATCCAGGTCGGCTCTGTCGGTCTTACCGTGTCGTCGTTTCGGGCCGTGGTCCGTGAACTGTTCGTGCCGCCCGAAGCGAAAAACGTCAGGGAATATGTGGAATGGTATCTGGGAACGCTCGTCAATACGAACGTGAACGAGTATGTCCTGGATTTTGTGGAACTCGGCGGCTCGGCGGATGCCGGACGGACCGTTCTCATGATTGCGCTCCGCAAGACGTGGGTGAATTCCATCCGCAAGGGGTTCCGCAACCAGCAGATCGCTCCGAAGATTCTCGAAGTGGATGCGCTCTCCATCATGAACCTTCTCGAAGCGGGTTCCGGTCTCGATTCCCAGGTGAAGTGCGTTATCAAGGCGGACGTTACCGGGGTGATGCTTCTGTGGGCTTCGAAGGACGATCTGCGCGCGCTCCGCTGCGTTTCGACGTTCGATCTCGCGGGAAAGGCTCGGGAAGAGGCTTATGCGGAACTCGCCGGGAATATCTGGAAGCAGGTCCAGGGCGTGGCGGATTTGAGCGGTGTCTCGGCTCCACAATACCTGCTCTGCGGGGAACTGGCGACTGACATTCTCTTTGTCGAGCATTTGGGAAAAGCCCTTGGCGATTCTCCCGTCCTTCCGATGGATTCCTTTGCGAACATCCGCCTCCCGATCGAGGAAGAAAGCGCTAGGCATGTGCTTTCCTGTGCCGGAGCTATCGGGGTAGCCTTGAGGAGTGCGAACTCATGATCGAACTGAATTTAATCGAAGCGGCTTCGCGTCCGGCTTCCGTTCCGGCGGCTCCTGTTGTCGTCGCTTCGTCGGAAACGCAAAAGTCCGGGTCTAGGAAGTTTGTCGTTGTCATTCTTTCGCTTGTCGTCTTGCTTGTCTGCGGGACTCTCTTTTTGAAAGTGGCCGGATTGCCGCATGCGCTTGAAGGCGTTTTCCCGACGCCGATTCTCGAAGTGCTTGGAATTGACGATCCGAGCCGTGTCGGACCGGAACTGAATTCCAGACAGTCCGGGCAGATGACCACTGCCGGCGGTTCTATCGAGAGCCGTCGCGCCGCTGCCGAGGAAGCCGCTGTCCGCGAAGCCTTGGCGAGTTCTGCGGAACGCGTGGTAAAGGATGTGCAGCCTTCGATGTTCGGAATGGAAAAACGCTCGGATTTCGCTTCCTTCCTGCCGATGGAAAAGGTCGTTTACGAAAAGTCGATGGTGGCGCAGATTTTCGCCTTTATCAATGCGGTGACGCCGGACGGCGTAAGCT
>JBNMGX010000312.1:0-2791 GCA_050872465.1 Hallerella sp. | reverse complement strand
GGTCGAGACGAAAATCCTTTCCCGGGATGATGCGGTTCTCGCCGAGGCGATTCGCGACGAACTTTCGCGAGGTGGACAGGTTTTTGTCGTAAACGATCGGGTCCAGTCGATCGAGCATCTCGCGGACGATATCGAAGCGATGGTTCCGAACGCCCGCGTTGCCGTTGCTCACGGACAAATGGAAGACCGCGACCTGGAACGCGTCATGGACGCTTTTCTCGCCCGGGAGTTTGACATCCTCGTTTCGACGAGCATCATCGAAAGCGGTCTGGACGTTCCGAATGCGAACACGATCATCGTCATGAATGCGCACCATTTCGGCATCAGCCAGCTTTACCAGATGCGCGGTCGCGTGGGACGTTCGGACGTTCTCGCCTACGCCTACCTGGTGATTCCAAAAGACGGAATCATTTCCGCGGAATCGAGAAAACGCTTGCAGGCCCTGGAACAGTTTACAGATTTGGGAAGCGGCTACCAGCTCGCGATGCGAGACCTGGAAATCCGTGGCGCAGGAAACCTGCTCGGTTCGGAACAACACGGCTTTATCGCGGAAGTCGGGTTTGAAACCTATGTCCGGCTGGTCCGCGAAGCGGTCGAGGAACTTCGAGGCGGCGGGGAAAACGCTTCAAAGATTGAACCTCGCGTGGAACTTCCCGTCGATGCTTTCTTGCCCGAAACCTATATTGCGGATGGCCTTTCCCGAATTTCCGTTTACCAGAGGCTAGCACGGGCTTTGAAACGGGAAGACCTGGAAGCTTTGCAAGCGGAACTCGTGGATCGTTTTGGACCTGTCCCGCCTCCGGCCCAAAAGCTTTTCCTCGTTTCGGAAGTAGCGCTGATCGCCGCAAAATTCCGAATGCAGGGCGTCGAGATGCGCCGGGGAATGCTCGTCTTTTCCTTTGTGGAATTTCCACCGCCCGATCCGCGGATGCTTGCGGAACTCGCCGCGTCCTCGCCTTACGGGATGCGCTATGTGGGAAATTCTCCGCTGCAAGGTGTTGTGGAACTTGGGCGCGGCATCTCTGACGAAGATGCGGCAAAGGCGACGCTTGAACTTTTCCGGGCGTTCGCCGGGGTAAAAGCTTAGCTGGTGTTGAGAAAAATCAGGAAAACAGGATCCAGGAATCAGTTGAGTTCGTTAGGAATTAGGAATGCGGAATGAGGAAATTGACTGTTCAGCGAACTGCAAGTTGTCAGGGATTAGTTGATAGTTATTAGTGGAGAGTTAATAGAAATCAGGCGACAGGAATCAGTGGGACACGGAACACGGTTAGCGGGAAGAGGGACGTCTGAGCGGGCTTTTTCCTTTTGGCGGCATCCACCCGTAACGTTGCTCAACCTGTCATTATCGGGCATAGCCCCGGTAATCTCTGAAAGGAGATTCCCATGTCTGCATCCGCCGCGGCGGACAAGCCGGGGAATGACAGCGTAACAGAAACAGTTCGCTTCGAATCTCCGCGTCCCGTGTTCCGCAAAACTCGTCCCAAAAACTTAAACGTCTGCGAACTAATCCCTAGTCCCTGTTCCTTAAACGTCCACAATTCGTTATCTTTAAACCATGCAAAGTTCTCTGCCTTTTGAAAATTTGTTTCCCGCAGTCCGCGAAGCGAGCCGTATCGAAATGCGCTATTTTGAAAACGGTTTCGATGTGGAAATCAAACCGGATAGGACCCCGGTCACTTCAGCGGACCTTTCGGCGAACCGAATCCTGCTCGAAGCCCTGCATCGTCTCTATCCCGAAATCCCGGTCGTTTCCGAGGAGGCGGAACAGTCGAGGCAAAATCTCTCGGGCGGAAGATTCTTTTTGGTCGATCCGTTGGACGGAACAAGCGACTTTATCGCGAAACGCAAGGAGTGGACGGTAAATGTCGCCCTGGTGGAACAGGGCAGGGTTGTTCTCGGGATTGTCGCCGCCCCCGCCCTGAACGAATTTTTTTACGGATTCGGCGGCTGCGCTTTCAAGACGGCCATCGACGACCTTTCCCTGGAAAATGTCCGAACTCTGAAGCTCCGGGATCGCTTCTTTCCCAAGTCTCCCCGGAAAAAGCCTCGGGTCTTGCGGAGCGTCTCCCACGTCGAACCGGCTACCGAGGAACTTCTCCGCAAGCTTTCGGGAACGGCAATCCCCGTTGGATCGAGCCTCAAGTTTCTGCGCATCGCGGACGGTTTCGCCGACTACTATCCGCGGCCTTTTCCCTTGCATGAATGGGATATCGCGGCGGGACACGGCGTTCTCAAGGCTGCCGGTGGAAATGTATATCGCTTTGGTAGCGTTTCCGAGGTGGAATATGGCGCGAAAGGCTTCGTTTCGCCGCCATTTGAAGCGTATTGAGGCTTTAAAATGCGATTCCTCGCCCGGAGACTTGACCAAAATTCTTTTTTTTGCTAATATTGTTGCAACATTTTAAGGTTTTCACCCGGAGATATAAAGGTGCCAAATCATCAGTCTTGCAAAAAACGCATCCGTCAGACTAAGAAGCTGACCGCCATGAACCGTTCCGTCCGTTCCGCTATCCGCACGAGTCTTAAGACTATCCGCGGTGCGAGCGACAAGGATTCCGCCCTCAAGGAAATGCCGCGCCTCTTCAGCATGCTCGACAAGGCCGCAGCAAAGGGTCGCGCCGGTTTCAACGCGAACCGCGCCGCGAACTACAAGGCGAAGGTGGCGAAGGTTGTAAACGCTCTGGCTGCCAAGGCTTAATTCGCTCAATCGGATGATTTGTGAAACCGCGGACATTCCTGCTCGCGGTTTTCGCTTTTTTGGGAAATTTTCATTCCGTTTATCTATATT
>JBNMGX010000311.1:0-2793 GCA_050872465.1 Hallerella sp. | reverse complement strand
TTTCCGTGCCGCTCGACTTTTCAAAGCTTCCTCCGTATGTCTATCCGAGCGACAGCGCGGCAAAGGTCTTCGTCGAAGTCCAGACGCTTTCCCGAACCTCGTTTGAAAAAGTTCCCGTTCGCCTGATCGGCAAATACGACCGGTCGGAATACTCGCTCGAACCGGCATTCGCAACAGTAGAGGTCTCGGGCGGCAAAGGCATCCTTTCCGAAATGAAGCGGGACTCGATTCTGCTTCTCATCGAATTCAACCGTTTCGCCATCGAAGATGTCGATAGCCTCGAACCGACCGTCCGAATCTACAACGAAATCAAGAGCTTCCAGGTCCATCCCGAAAAATTCTACCTGAAAAAAAGGGAGCCTATCGACACGGTGAAGGCTGAGATTTTACAGGAAAACGCCGAGGCTCCAGTACAAAAACCGGAGGAGACAAGATGATCTGGCTAGGCATTGAATCGAGCTGCGACGAAACGGCTTGCGCCATCCTGCGCGACGATCCTTTGGAAATCCTTTCGAATCCGCTCTACAGCCAAATCAAGGAACATGCGCTCTACGGCGGAGTGGTTCCCGAAGTCGCGGCACGCGCCCATCTCGAAAAAATCACGACGATTTGCAACGAAGCGATAACCGAAGCGAGAATTTCCGTCCGGGAAATCGACGCGATAGCCTTTACCCGAGGACCGGGCCTCATGGGGCCGCTTCTCGTCGGAGCGAGCTTTGCCCGAGGACTTGCCCGCGACCTGGGCATTCCCGCTTACGGCATCAACCATCTCGAAGGGCATCTCTCTGCGGCCTGGCTCACGGAACCCGATCTTGCGCCCCCCTATCTGACGCTCACCGTTTCGGGAGGGCACACGGAACTGGTTCTCGAAGAACCTGGATTCCGCTACACGCTGCTCGGTCGCACGCGGGACGATGCCGCCGGCGAAGCCTTTGACAAGAGCGGGATTCTCATCGGTCTCAAATACCCGGCAGGCGCCTCAATCGGAAAGCTCGCCAAGGGAAAAAACCGTCGCTTTCACGTTTTCCCGCGGGCGCTCAAAGGCGAAGACAACGGGGAGTTTTCTTTCAGCGGGTTAAAGACGGCTGTCAGACGCTATGTCGAAGCCAATTCGCCGGAATTTATCCAGGAAAATCTAGGCGACATCGCCGCTTCGATTGAAGATGCCATCATCGACATTCTCGTTTCCAAGACAATTTGGGCCTTGAAAAAGACCGGGATGAAAACGCTGATCGTCGGCGGAGGCGTTTCCGCAAACGGGCTTCTCCGCGAACGACTCAAAAACTACTGCGAACGTCACGGAATCCGATTAGCCTTCCCCACTCTCTACAACAGCACCGACAACGGAGCGATGATTGCGGCAGCGGCCATTCGGCGCGCCCGGGCAGGAATGCTCTCCGAAACATCGACCGACGTCAAGCCCTGGATGCCTCTCGCCCTATGAACGCAAAAGCTCTGATCCTCACCCTGACGGCAAGCGCCTCTTTTCTGTTTGCGGCAAACGATCCGGTCATTTTCCGTCCGCAAAAAGCGGCCCGCATCTCGAATATCGATACGACATCCGCAAATTCCATCCGTTTCGACGTAAGCATCTTTGGGGAAGGCGCGATAGGTTCCATGTTCATCCTGTGGGACGAAGTCGATCTTTCCGAAGAAGTCAAGGAACTCTTGACCAAGCATGAATTTCGCACAAACGAATTTTACATGCAGAATATCGACCGGGAACAATTCGAGCAAGAGCGGATGTTGCAGCTGTTCGAAGACAAGAAACGCGAATATTTTAAAATTTTCCCTTCCGAAATCGAAAGGGAAAAAGAAGATCGCGAAAACGAATAACCGGAATTTACCAACGTCCTCCCGAACTTGAACCGGTCTTCTTCGTTCCGCCGCTCACCTGTCCGCTCGTCGCATACGAGATTCCCGTCGCGCCCGCATCTTCCGTAAGCGTTCCGCTAAACGTCCCGCCGACATAGAACGAATAGTTCGAACTGTTCGGCACCATGAAAAGGCCTGCGCTTGCCGCTGTTTTCGAGGAAAGCTTAAACGCGGCGACGACATTCCCGCTCGCATCGGCAACGGTTACAAGGTCTCCCGCGCTCGCACCGAGCGAAACGTAGCCGGAATATGTTCCCTGAATCTGGTTTCCGATAGACATGTCCGAAGTTCCGGCACCGACGAGGATTCCGCCCTGATAGACCAGCTTGTAATTTCCGTCCCCGATATCGAGGATTCCGTTTCCGCCGGCGTTAGACTGCTGCACGAAAACGACTCCGCCGTTCATGTAAAAGTCTCCGTTGGAATCCAGGCCGTCGCCTGCCGCATACACCACATGCGTTCCACCGTTCACATAGAGGTATCCCACCTGCTCGTTTCCCGAAGAAGCGTTCCAGCCGTCATCGGTCGCATAGATGCTCGTGTAGCCGCCGTTCAAGTTGATGATGTAGCCTTCAAATCCTTCGTAGCAATAGGTCACGAGGAACGTTCCGTTATTCACGTTGATGGTATCGTCCGCATGGATGCCGTTCCGACCGGAGACTTCGAAATAGCCGCCTTCGATGTTTACGACATGGTTCGAATGGACCGCATCGCCTTCCGCCTTGATGGTAAAGTTTCCCGCATAGATGTTTACCGCGGAATCCGCCTTGATGCCCTTTACGCTCTGGTCATCCGACGAACTCGAAGAAGACCAGCCCCAGTTTCCGCCAGGCCCCGGACGCATTCCGCCGCCGTTATCCGAAGAAGTCGTATTCGCGACGCCGCTGCCCGTGGTAATCGTAAAATTCGGTGTACTGA
>JBNMGX010000310.1:0-2794 GCA_050872465.1 Hallerella sp. | reverse complement strand
GCCCTTAAAATGCTCGGGCGGTTATAATTTCTTTTTCCGGCGCCAAGCCCGACCTTGCAAATTTCAAATCCAGCCGGAAGCTTTTCCCCGGTCTTTACCGCAGCGATAAAGGCGGCTCCCGTCGGCGTGACAAATTCACCCTCTTCATCGATAAAGGAAAGTTTCAATGCATTTTCCCGGGCGATGTTCGCAACTGCCGGGACGGGAATCGGCAAAATTCCATGGGCGCAGCGAACTGTTCCGCGCCCTTCGCAAAGAAACGGCACATAGATGTTTTGAATTTGGAATTTTTCTTTTAAATCGTCAAGGCATACGGAAAGAGCGATGACATCCACAATGGAATCGACCGCACCGACTTCGTGAAAATGTATCTGTTCCACAGGAATTCCATGCGCCTTGCTTTCCGCCCGAGCGATAATTTCAAAAATTTTTTCGGATAGCGAACGGGCGTTTTCAGACATTTCCGTTTTCTGGATAATCTCCTTGATTTCCCGAAGCCCGCGATGTTCGTGATGATGGGAATGATCGTGATGATGATGTTCCTTCCCAAAAAGAAATTCCATATCGTGGTCGTGATTTTCATGCGCCGTATCCAGGACGACATCAAAATCGTTGCAGTCGATTCCGCATTTCTGGACATGGGAAATCTTAATCCTAAAACCATCCACCGGAATCGTCTCCAGTGTTTTCCGCAAAGCGTCCCTGTCCGCTCCGAGACCTATCATCGCAGCGACAGCCATGTCGCCGCTGATTCCAGAATTACATTCAAAATAAAGACTTTTCATCGGACACCTTCCGCCAAGCGATTAATTTGTGTGGCAATATATCCTGCCCCGAATCCGTTGTCGATATTGACAACCGAAATTCCGTTTGCGCAGGAATTGATCATCGAAAGCAATGTGGAAATTCCATTCAGGTTCGCCCCGTATCCCACCGAAGTCGGAACGCAAATCACCGGAACACGGACAAGCCCGCCCAAAACAGACGCCAAGGCGCCTTCCATTCCGGCTACAGCGATTACGACATTCGCTTTCCGAATCTCGCTTACCTTGTCTAAAAGACGGTGAATCCCGGCAACTCCGTTATCAAAAAAGCGATGAACATTTCCGCCGAAATATTCCGCCGTTCCCGCCGAGCAGACTGCGATATTTCCAATGCCATTTTGAGCGACCAAAGGAGCTTTCTGAATTTTCAAGAGCCGGGAGATTCGGTCATATTTCACCTCTTTTCCCAGTTCGTTTTAAAGCATTTCGGCCTGTTCCATCGAAGCGCGCGTTCCAAAGACTTTGCCGTTTTTTTCAAGCAACGTTTTGCATATTTGGACAAGATGTTCATCGTTTTTCCCTTGGCAAAAAACGACCTCGGGAAATCCCGTCCGATTTTCACGGTCCAAGTCCAATTTGGCAAATTCCAGATTTTCCGTTTTTTCCATTTTACCCTCAGAGATTCACATTCATTGAACCGCTTTTAAAACCGCACAAATCCACGGTCACATAATCAAAACGTAACGCCTTTAATTTATCTGCAATCTCGGAACGCAACAGGAAAACTTTCTCCAAATCCTGCGGCAAGACTTCTATCCGCGCGAGATTCTGGTGAACCCGGACACGAATCTGCCGAAAACCTTTTGAAAGGAAAAAGTCCTCGGCCCTTTCCACCCTTTCGAGGTTTTCCCGAGTCAGCGTTTCCCCATAGGCAAAGCGGCTTGCGAGACAGGCAAAAGAAGGATGGTCCCAGGTTTTCAGCCCGACAAGTTTTGACGCTTCCCGAATATCCGTTTTGGTAAATCCCAATTCCTTGAGCGGGCTTTTGATGTGAAGTTCAGAAAGCGCCACAAGACCCGGACGGTAATCCCCCATGTCATCGGCATTTGTCCCGTCGATGACCGCTTGCAAATTTTCCCTTTTAGCGATTTGGCAAATGTTTTCAAAGATGCTCTTCTTGCACAGATAACAGCGATTTTTAGGGTTCTCCCGGACGCCGCAAATGTCAAGCGGATTGACCGGAAAAACTTCCTGCCGGATTTTTTCTTCCTCGCAAAAACGCTTCGCCGAAAGACGCTCTCTTTCGGGAACAAAGCAGGACGAAACCGTTACGGCAAGCGCCTTTTCGCCCAAGACATCGTGTGCCATTTTCAGCAGAAACGAGGAATCGACGCCGCCCGAAAAGGCGACCGCGACACTTTTCAAGTCCGCGAGATACTTTTCCAATCGAGTCAGTTTCTCCGAATCCAACATTCACCAACTTCCTTGCCAAAAGTTTTACTTCTATAATTTACAACCTAGAGTTTACTCTAAGACAAGGCTTTTTCGAAATTTTTTTAGGAATTCTTGACTAGGAAAAGAAGCGGTCTGAACTTAGAAGCTGAGATTTTAGTTAAGAGTTGCGAGAAATCAGGAGACAGGAGTCAGGAATTAGTTAGTAGTGGCTAGTGATTAGTGATTAGTGGTTAGTGGTTAGTGGTTAGTGGTTAGTGGTTAGTGGTTAGTGGTTAGTGGTTAGTGGTTAGTGGTTAGTGGTTAGTGGTTAGTGGTTAGTGGTTAGTGGTTAGTTGATAGTGGACAGAAGTCAGGAGACAGGAATCAGCGATGTTAGTTAGGAATTAGAAATGAGGAATTCCGAATTGACGTTTTAGCGAACTGTAAGTTGTCAGGAATCAGTTGTTTGAGGGAAGCGAGCGTCAGAGATTAGTGAATAGTTGCTAGTTATTATAATAGTTGAGTGTTGAGGAATCAGGAAGCAGAAAACAGGATTCAGTGGGATCCGGGACACGCTAAACGGGATGAGGGATATC
>JBNMGX010000309.1:0-2801 GCA_050872465.1 Hallerella sp. | reverse complement strand
CCGAAGTCGTTCCGCAGAATCTGGATTTCGAGGATGAAGACGGCGAACATTCCGACTGGATAGAACTTTTCAATCCGGCGGATACCGCGGCGAACCTTGCGGGATATTCGCTGTCCAATTCCGCTCGCGAAACCAAATGGACATTCGGCGATGTGACAGTCCCGCCGCAAAGTTTTCTCATCGTCTTTTTTTCCAAAAAGGATCGTTCCGATTACGAGGCGCCTTCCGATTCCACATCGATGATCGGAGGAGGTGCATGGGGTTGGAGCGATGCACAAAGTACGCCCGTCGCCGGTACGAGTTCCGCAAAGCCCTGGGAATTTTCCCGCTACGTTTCGACAGAAAACGGAATCCGCATGATTTCGGGGCAGATGCAGCTCGGAAAAAACGAGGAACTCGGCTGGAGCAGCGCCTGTATCTTTGTCGGGGTCGGCACCGGTTCAAAAAATGATACGCACGATCTGGGGAGTGCAAACCAGCTTCTTCTCACGGGTTACGTGACCAAGGACGAACCCCTGGAAATCCGCCTTACCCAGCCCGATGTCGATGACTGGAAAGGTTTTTCGATGACGCTTACGGGGACGGGAGATTCGACGACGACCTATTCGCTGAACATTCCCTCCGGGAAAAGTTTCCCGGATTTGGAACATATCTACGGAATGCGCTTTGCGGCGGTAAGCAATCATTATACGCCTGTCCAGTTTACGTTCAAGTCAATCGTTGCGAGAAACCAGGGACATTTTCCGCACACGAATTTCAAGCTGCCTAAATCCGGCGGGGAAATTTTCCTGTTCGATGCTGCGGGAACGCTCCGGGATTCGATTGCCTACCCAAAAGTTCCCACGGGAAAATCCTACGCGCTGACCGCTGTCGGCTGGGGACTTGCCAAGCCCTCTCCGCTCGGAATCGAAAATTTTGCGTATGCGGGGCAGGCTACGGATAAGTTTGAACTTCCGCCGTCTGGATTCTATTCCGAACCGTTTTCGGTTTCCCTGTCTGGCAGTTCCGAGGGGACGGCTCGCTGTGAGGTCGGCGGAAAAGCTCCGACGGAACAGAGCCCTGTGTGCCCCGAGGTCCTTGCGATTTCCTCGACGACGGTTCTCCGCGTCGCCATGTTCCGCGATGGGATGCTTCCGAGCGAGACGACGACCCGGACCTATGTTTTTGAAGAACAACCGGGCATTGCGACTGCCTTTATTACGGCGGATCCGAACCAGCTTTTCAGCCCGGATTCGGGAATTTACGAGGAAGGACCGAACGCAAACGCCGCCGAACCGCACTATGGCGCAAACTATTGGCTCGACAAGACGATTCCCGCCGAAATCGCATTCTTTGAACCGGGAAGTTCGGTGCCCGCGTTCGAAAGCCCTACCGGCTACGAAATTTTTGGGAACTACAGTCGGGCAAACGAGAAAAAATCCTTTGCGCTCAAGTTCCGAAAGAAATATGGAAATTCCAAACTAAACTATCGGATCTTTCCGGACTATCCGAACCTTGAAACATTCAAGGATATCGTTTTCCGAAACAACGGGGGAAATTTCTACCAGGACTACGTTCGCGACCGCCTGGGTTCGAGCATCACGAAAGGTCTCGGCGTCGATTACCAGAAAGGCCGTTACGCGGTTGTATTCTACAATGGCGAATATTTCGGCATCCACAGCATCCGGGAACGTTCCAACGAGAATTACTTTGAAACGAATTACGGATTCGATGCAAACTCGATCGATCTTCTCAAAAGCGACAACTCGGCGTCCGCAGGCTCCTCGGCGGACTTTGACGCTCTGGAAAATTACGTACAAAGTAACGATATGACAAATTCCGAAGTCTATGAATATGTCGCAAGCCAGATGGATATCGATAATTTCATCAGCTATATGCAAACGGAAATGTTCGTGGCGAACCAGGACTGGCCGGGAAACAACCTAAAAAAATGGCGTTCGAACTCTCCCCTCACCAAATGGAAATGGTTCCTCTATGATTTGGACTGGGGATTTGACAATGGGCATTCGCAGTATTCCGACATCGACATGTTCCACTTTGTGACGGATTCTACAGCTTCCGGATACCCGAACGGCGCCGAGTACACGGTTCTTTTCCGAAACCTTCTGAAAAATCCCGGCTTCAAAAACCGATTTATCAATCGCTTTGCGGCGCTTGTCGAAACGAAGTTCAGTGCGGATTCCGTCCTTCGAAAAATTGATCTGATGATGCAAGAAATCGATGCGGAGATTCCCCGCGATCAAGCCCGGTGGAATCACAATGCGGGCTATATGGAAAATTCGCTTTCGACGATTCGGGAATTTGCGAAGGAACGTCCGACAAAAGTTATTTCCGAAATGAAAGAATTTTTTGGGCTGGGAGAAATCCAGGAAGTCTCTGTCACGGCAAGCGGTTGCGGAAGCGTTTCCGTCGATGGCATCAGCGTTCGAAATGCGACAATTCCTCTATTCGCCGAAGTTCCCGTCACGCTCAAGGCAGAAAACGGCGCAGGCTGCACATTCGTCTCCTGGAGCGACGGAGAAACTTCTTTCGAGCGTACCGTCATTCCGCAACAGGGAAATTCCTACATCGCCGTTTTCAAGTAAGAAATCCCTCCAGCAACTTTTCTAACATTGCGGTTAAATGAACAAAGCGACACTCATCATTGCAGCGAGCATGCTCGCAAGCCGCGTTCTTGGAATTTTTCGGGAAATGCTGCTTGCCCGTGCAGCGGGCGTTACCGCCGAAAAGAACGCTCTGGATTTGGCGTTTCTCATTCCGGACATTTTGAATCACGTGGTGAGTACAGGCTTTCTGTCCAT
>JBNMGX010000308.1:0-2806 GCA_050872465.1 Hallerella sp. | reverse complement strand
TTCCGGAGGACGCGGAGAGTTTACCGTCCCGGATGTTGAATTGACTTCGCCATATGCGCTGATCGAGGTGAAAGGAAAATTTATGAGCGAAACCGGCGATTCCGATACGGCTACGCTTTATGCCTTGACAAGCCTAGACGGACGCGAAACGGTAAATGTGAATCTCCTGACACATCTGGAATACAGGCGCGTACTCCAGCTTTTAAAAGAAGGCTTATTTTTTTCCGATGCGAAACACAAGGCTTTGAACGAAATTTTCTCCGCTTTCGGGTTCGAGACTACCGATAAAAATTCGGAAGATTTGTCGATATTCGGAAAAAGTGAAGAAGATGCCGAACTGCTTTTTTTCACAGCCCGTTTCCAGTCCTTTTCTCTTGTGATGTCTGGTTCTTTGGAAGCATTGGTCGATAGTTTCGTTTTCGATTTGGAAAAAGATGGCATCTGGGATAACGATACCTTGAAGTTTGCGCTAGCGGAAGCGGAATTTCCAATCGGAATGATTCGCGAGGAGATGGAGAGCTGGAATATTTCCGATACGATACCGGATTTCGGGAAATATCATCGAGCTTTTTGGCGGAACGTTCATGGATTTCCAAAATGCGAAGCCCAAAATGCCGGCACATTTGTACGCGATTCGTTTGATATCTGTCCCTATCATGGGCGATCCTATGTTTGCGAAAACGGGGAATGGAAGATTGTTCCCTACGATGTGACCGATACCAACCCTTTGGAGTGTTCCGAAGAAGGTGCGATTGTCTCGGGGAATCTCGTCGCTACAAATCACTATGTCTGCGATTCGGATTCGTTCCGCCTAGCGACTCCGATGGAAATGAAACTCGGCAAGGGTTGTACCAGCTACACGGAAGGCGACACGCTTCGCTCGGCGTATGAATATGTTTGCAAGTGGGATTCCTCTTACGGAAGCGGCAAGCATTCTTGGCTGTACCCGATCGAAAATACGGTAAAGGGAACGCTTGTCGATTCCCGCGACGGAAAGGTCTATAAGACGGTCGCTATTGGCGAGCAGGTCTGGATGGCGGAAAACCTGAATTTTGCCGGAGCGGATTCCAGCTTTTGCTACAACGATTCTTCCGAAAACTGCGAAAAATACGGAAGGCTTTATGTTTGGTATGAAGCGGTAAACCAAGGAAGTGCAGACTATGAGCAATTTTTCGAAGATATCTACAACGAAAAGACGGACGCCCGGATTCAGGGAATATGCCCGGACGGCTGGCACTTACCCCGCTTAGAGGAATGGCTTTTGTTGAATCGTTACTCTCTGGAACTCGGAAACGATAACTATCCGCTTTATGCAGACGGATATTGGTATTGGGGACGACACGGATCAGATCCCTTGGGCTTTACAGCTCTTCCGGCGGGAAAGCGTGACGAGAAAAACGGCGAATATAGCGATATCGGAGTGGCCGCTTATTTCTGGACTCCCGACAAAGGAGCCTATCTAAATGTCTATTCAGTCGTGAAAATGAAAAGCATGTTTTACATGAATCCGAAATACTACCATATTAATGACTAACCTTATTCCAGTGCACTTTCCGTCCGCTGCGTAAAAAACTGATTCGGAATCACGCCAATCTTTTTCTATCTTAGCGGTATATGAAAAAGATTTTTGGATTTTCGTTTGTTCTTTTGACGGCTTTCGCTTTTGCCGCAAACGACGCCCGCTTTGAACAGGGCGCCCGCTTCGAGGCTGCGGGGAAGTATGACAAGGCTCTCGCCGAATACCGTTCGATTCTCGCGTCGGAGCCTCACAATGCAAAAGCCTTTTACGCAGCGGGAACGGTCCGGTTCAAGATGAAGGACTACAAGGGCGCAATCGCCAACTACGAGCTAGCGTTCAAGTACGATTCCGGGATGAAAGAGGCTTATGAAGGCGCAGCAAAAGCCTATGATGCGCTAGGAGACAAAAAGCAGGCAGAGGCGATACGGCAAAAAATCGGAAGTCCGAAGCCCGCTTCGCAAAGTATAGCAAAAAGCGAAAATTCTAATTCTAAATATTCTTATGCGTCCGAAGCTTTTCTCAAGGCGAAACGCGCCTTTGACGCCAAGGATTACAAAGGTGCCTGTTCCGCTGCGCGGGAACTTCTCTTGAAAGAACCGGGACATCCGGGCGCCTATTACTATGCGGGAGCGGGTCGCTACGAACTCGGGGAATTTGACAAGGCGGAATATAACCTGAAGCGTTCCTTCGACTATCCGGAACTGGGATACAATGCGCATTTCTATCTGTCGCTCATCTACAGGAAACAGGGAAAGGCTAAAGAGGAAAAGGCGGAACTCGAAGAATATGTCAAGCTTTCCAAAAACGAAACCGCAGTCGCAAACGCCAAGGCTCGGCTGGAGGAACTTTCCGGGGCGAAGAAATCCGTTACGGAAAATTCCGAAAAGAGCGGGACTGCGGCCCAGGATTCGTCAAAAAATGTCGCAGCAATCCAAACGGCTCCTGAAAAAACTGAACCTCCCGAACCGAAGCCTACTCCGAAGAAGCCCGGGGAGATTTCCCTGGAATCCGCCAACGACGCCTATCTGCAAGGGGATTATGCGAATGCGCTTTCCGTTTACCAGGCGTTGCAAAAACGGGTCCGCGAGGAAAACGATCGTTCTTATTTGCTTTTTCAGATCGGAAACATCTACCGCATCCGTCGGGATTTTCGCTCGGCTGTCGCCAAATACCGCGAAGCGGTAGAGCTTTACCCGAATTCCGAATGGGCGAGGGAAGCGGAGCGCGCCTGGGAAGACGCCGTATGGCAGGAACGGAACGCGGACAAGCTTCCGAGAAGGTAGTTAC
>JBNMGX010000307.1:0-2813 GCA_050872465.1 Hallerella sp. | reverse complement strand
TTGCTAGTCTTTGTGGGCGCTCCGATTTCCCAAACGATTTACGGAATGCTCCTGATGAATTTCATTCTGGGCTATGCACGTGATAGCGGATTCACCAACTGGGGCGGATGTCTCGGGGCGGGAATTTTTGGCGGCCTTGGGCTGATGGCTAGCGCCTGGTACCAGGGGAAGTCCGCGGCGGTAGCTTGTGACGCTCTAGGCGAAACCGGCAAGGGCATGGTCAATTATCTGATGGTGCTCGGCGTTGTCGAAACGGTCGCCCTGTTTGTGCTCGTGTTCTCGACAATGGTTCTTTAATCCGTAAGGAGCAAAACTTATGGATCAGAATACGATGATAACGCTCTCGAAACTCGGTGCGGTGGCCGCTTTAGGTCTTGCCGCGGCGGGTTCGGCGCTTGGCTGCGGAACGGCAGGCATGGCGGCGATCGGGGCGTGGAAAAAAGCTTATCTCAAAGGGAAGAACGCTCTTTTCACGTTGCTGATTTTTGTCGGAGCTCCGATAGCGCAGACGATTTACGGGATGCTTCTGATGCTCTACATTTTGAACAAGATCAGCCCGGAAAGCGGTACGGATCCGAGTGCGACGATGTGGGCGGCTTACTTGGGTGTCGGCATTTTTGGCGGTCTCGGGATGGCGGCTAGCGCTTGGTATGTGGGCAAGTCTGCGGCAAACGGTTGCAGCGCCTTGGGCGAAACCGGCAAGGGTCTTGTGAACTATCTGATGGTTCTCGGTGTCGGGGAAACCGTCGCACTTTTCGTGATGGTGTTCTCGATGATGCTCGTGAGCTGATTTCGCATGAAGGTTTGCAAAAGGCGGTTCGAAAGAGCTGCCTTTTTTATGCCTTTTTCGATTTTTATCAAATCGGGATTGCCATTTTCCGTCGGGATTTATATATTCGGGCTATGCAAAAATGGACAAACCTTCTACTTCGACTTTGGAAGAATCGCTGAAGCGAGGTTTGTCGCTGTAAATTCAGGAAACGGCCCGCTTCGATTTTGATGCGGGCTTTGTTATTTTTGTCGATGCAAGAATGGCTTGCCGCACAAAAGAGCGGGCAAGGAGTAAACATGGAACAGACCGAAAATACGAGAAAACCTTTTATCTACGACGTGACGCTGCGCGATGGAAACCAGGCGTTGCCTTGTCCGTGGAACAATGCGCAAAAGAAGGATGTCTATCTCCAGCTTCTGAAGCTCGGTGTGCAGGGAGCGGAAGTCGGTTTTCCGGCATCGTCCGAGATGGATTTTGAATCCTGCAAGGAACTTGCCCAGCTGACGGCCCAGATGGCGGCGGAAGGAAACGAGGAAGCGAAGCGAATCGTCGTTTCGGGACTTGCTCGCTGTGTGCCTAGCGATATCCAGCGTTGTTGGGAAGCTGTTCAGTATGCGCCGCATCCGAGAATCCACACGTTCCTCGCCGGAAGCCCGCTCTCGATGGAGCATGTTCTCCACATGACGCCGGAGCAGGTGAAGGAACGGGCTGTCTCTTGCGTGAAGCTGGCGAAGTCCCTGGTCGGCGATAAGGGAGATGTCGAGTTCAGCGTGGAACATTTTGGCGACTGTCTCGAAAATATGGATTTTATCATTGACGAACTGAAAGCGGTCGTCGAAGCCGGGGCGACGACTATCAACTTGCCGAATACAGTCGAGCGTTACCGCCCGGCGCTTTACGTAAACCAGATAAAGCAGGTTTATGAAGCGTTGCCGAAGGACATTACGATTTCGGTACATTGCCACAACGATCTGGGAATGGCGACCGCGGCGACAGTCGAGAGTTTCTTTGCCGGGGCGACCCAGCTGGAAGTGGCGCTGAACGGTCTTGGTGAACGTTGCGGAAATACGAATTTCTATGAAGTGGTTGTTGCGCTTTTCAATTCCGGAGTTCCGGTCGATATCCATTTGGAGCGCATTTACGAAACGGCGATCTTGATTTCGCAATGGTCGGGCGTAAGCATTTACAGCCGCGCGCCTCTGATCGGAGCCGAAGCGGTTGTACACCGGAGCGGCATCCACCAGGACGGGGCGAGCAAGACGAAGAATATGAAGAAAGGAGCGTATCGTCCGATTGACTATTCGATTATCGGGCGGCATCAGAACGATTCCTTGAGCTTTACGAGCCAGAGCGGTCGGACGGCCGTCTATGAAATCGTCACCAAGTTCGGCTACAAGCTTTCCCTCGCCGAAGCCTCGGAATTGCAGCCGATTCTCAAGGCGGTGAGCGAAAGGGAAGGCGAACTTTCTGGTGACCGGGTGCTGGATGTTTTCCGCGAGCATTTTATCAATGTGAATGGTCGCCTGATTTTCAACAACATCGAAGTGATTCCGGACGAAAACCGCTTCATTTTCCACTTCAAGAAGGACGGCGAGTCCGTGGTGAAGTCCATCACGGCGGAAGGCCCCGTCGAAGCTTCGATTGTCCTGATGCGGGAAATCGGACTGCCTGTCGAACTTATCAAGTATCGCCAGGTGGTCGTGCCGGAAACGGACAAGCTCTGGGCGGGACGCGGTCTTAGCCGCATCGTGCTGAAGGCGGGCGAGCGTGAAGTCGAAGGGCGCGGCGTTTCGAGCGATACGCTCAAGGCCAATATGCGAGCGGTCTTCTGCGGCGTAAACCTGCTCTATCGCTAAACAATTCAAGGTTCGCTTTCGTTTTTTAGAAGGCGGACTTTTTTAATTTTGGAAAATATGCAAAACCTGAAAACCTTGATTTCTGAAGAACGCCTGAAAGCCCGCATCGCGGAACTCGCGAAGGAAATATCCAGGAAGGAGCGGATCGATGTGGTGGTCGGGGCCTTGACCGGAGCGTTTGTCTT
>JBNMGX010000306.1:0-2820 GCA_050872465.1 Hallerella sp. | reverse complement strand
CTTCAAATACGTCGGGGAATAACCGGACGATATTTCCATTTCGAAAATTCAAAAAGGCGACTCGTCGGGCCGCCTTTTTCGTTTGCTGCGTACAAATTATCGAATCAACAGGTCGCGGAACAAATCCTGCGCAGAAATTCCGTGGAACATGATCTGATCGAGCCACAAGTCCGCATCTTCGGTCGAAAGGAACGTGAGTGTCCGCATCCGTGACTTGATCTTTTCCCAGTCCTCGTTTCCCTTGGGCGGAATCGAGACGCGCTTCCATTCCGTCGCCGAAGGAATATCGAATTCAAAATCCCAGCGCCCGATATTTCCCTCTTTGTCGAATCCGGCAAACTGCATCACGATATGCCCCGCTCCGCGGATGGAAAATGTCACGCTGTCGGTTTTCGACATATCGTAGGAAGTCGTCGAATCCTGCCACTGGGAAACGCCGATGTCAAAGCCGCAAAGCGCATACGCTCCTGCGGAAGAGTCCACGGTAAAGGAAAAATGTGCGCTCTGCGATTCAAGGAAACTTTCGGACGAACGGACATAGGCCTTTGCCGGAAGCGAAGGTTCTACGCGACTTAGGGAATCCGCCGACGTAAACCACCAGCTCGCACCGGTCAGCGCATGGAAAAGGTTCGTCCCGGACGCCACTTCAAAGTCATCGACAAGAACGCTATCGAAAGAAGGCTCGGAAAGGGAAACTTTTACCGCCGAATCGGAAGAGACGTTCGAAGTCCCCCAATAAACATATTCCCCGTCCGACTTGGCAAGAACGGCGTATTCTCCCGCAGGAATTCCACGGAAAGCGAAATCGCCCGAAGCGGAAACGTCCGCAGCATACGAAGTCCCGTAGAGGTAAAGCCTTTGCGGAAATGTCCCGGTTCCAAGAGAAAGCGACCCGCGCATTTCCTTCGGGCTTTGGAGCGTTCCTACCAGAAGCGAATCATCGACGCGGATGTTTTCACGGGCGACCCCGGAGCGTTCCTCGATTTCGACAAAGCCGTTTTTGGAAGGACGCTTTAAGCGGGCGATTCCCGCTGCATCCGAATAGGCGCTATCCTCGACAGAAGCCGTACCGGTCACAAGGCGCACCCGGGCATTTTCCGCAGGCGCTCCCGAAGCCGTCAAGACCCGGACTGCGAGCGTATTCTGCGTCTCGTCCCAGATGCCTCCGTTTGCCAGGGAATCGTCCGAACAGGAAGCGAGAAATCCCGCGACAAAAAAAGCGCCGAAAAATTTCCAGACAATTGCATTCATCGAGAAGAAACCTCTTTGGAACAGGCAACCGGGAAAAAAGCTGTCGCCAAGCGCACCACGCGATCCGGTGAATCAACCTTTTCAACTCGCGCCCGAATTTCTTCCCGCGCCGTATTCAAGATAGCAAGACAGTCCCGAAATGCGGATGCGTCTAGCGCCATATTCATCACGTTGATGTCCCTTTCGGATTTTTCATGGATGTCGAGGCTCTGCATCGCGAGCTTCATCGATTCCGCCTGGTAGGCCCGTACGAGCTTCGACTGGTAAGCGCTACCTGTCGTAAGCTTTAGCCCGGAAAGTTTCCAAAACCCCGAAGCGTCCCGCTCGACTAACCCCAAGCGATTCAAAAGTTCCACCGAATCCCTAGCCTCTTCGGCAGAAATCGGCGGAGAAACCATTGCGCCGAGCGCAGCGTAATCATCCTTGATGCGAACAAATCCCAGAAGCGTGCGGATGACGCTGTGATACCACTTGGCATAAAGTTCGTATTGGTCATCCCTGAGTTCGCGACTTTTCGAGCCTTTCAGGGCGAGGACTTCCGCAAAGAGCCTACGCGTATCGGATTCGCGCCTGGCGCGACCGAGTTCCACCAGCTTTTCGAAATACTCCGCTTCCTTTTCATCGAGCTTGAGATATTCGATAAACCGGGGAAGAGCACGCTTCGAAACATGAAGATTTTTTTGAAGAATGCGGAATACCTGGCTCTGGTCCAAGCCGACGCCGTCACCAAAAAGTTTGTAGGAATACCACGGGGAAGCGGCCTTCCGCTGTTCAAAGAATGCAGAGAGATATTCGCGGTAGTCCAAAAAACTGAGAGGCGAGAGCTTATCCATAACAAATCGTTCGTTTCTAATCTATACAAAATTTTCAATCCGGCAAGAAAATCCGCAAAGATGTTTTGCAAAGATTTTTGCAAGGGAATCGATAGCAGGAAATAGTTAGTGCCTAGGTCTAGCGAACAGCGGCCAGTAGTTAGAACCGCGACCGTCTAAGCTTTCGAGAAGCGCTTAGCGGGACAGTGGTACGAGGTAAGCGGAACTCGGGACAAGGGACACGGGATGCGGAAAATTTGATATTGCATATCTAGGCTTTTTGTTGCGAAGCAACCTGTTGGTCAGTCTGCCGACAGGCAGGCCTACCCGGCCAGGGGCATATCAGAGCTTAGTTAGGAGAACTTAGAGCTTAGAACCGTGGATGTCTAGGTTTAGGAATCAGGGACTAGGGAACAGGAATTAGTCCGCAGACATCTAACCCTTTGGGAAACGGGATGTGGTATGATGTCATTCCCTGCTCCGACACGGGAATCTTCTTTCAGAGATTATCGGCTCGAGCCCGATAATGACAGGTTAGCGAGCTTCTCGAGCTAAGCCCGGTATTCAGAGCTTAATTGGGAGAACTTAGAGCTTAGAATAGTGGACGTCTAGGTTTAGGGTACAGGGATTAGGGAATAGTCGGCGGACGTCTAGGCTTGTGGGAAGCGGGAACCTGAAGCGAACTAAATTCTCTCAACTTTTAACTCTTCACTAAGTTCTAAAATCTCAGCTCTAAGCTCTGACCATGCTCCAGGAT
>JBNMGX010000305.1:0-2831 GCA_050872465.1 Hallerella sp. | reverse complement strand
TTTAGATTTCCCGAATTCATTTTTCACGGCTCCTCCGCATCTTCCGTGATTTCATATTCGCGGATCTTTGGCGTCGAACGAAAGGTTTTGGAATAGCGGAAATCCTTGCATTTGAGCGCGTAACTCACTCAGTCAAACGCATCGCCAGAGATTTTACATTCCTTGATGACCTTTCCCGCCATCGAAACAACCGTCCTTGCCGGAGCGCCTCGGACGGCTTCAATTTTATATGTTACATCCGTTGAAGCATCCCGAAATGTCGCAGCAAAAGTTCCCTGATAGGAATAAAACGGTCCGTTTCCGTTCATCTCGTTCTTTTGAACAGGATAGAAAATGGAAAACTCGCTTTCTGAATTGCCAGTTTCCGCCTTAAAACTTCCCCAAAAATGCAAAGCAGGCGAAGAATTTTTCTTTTCGACGGCAATCCGGAAACGGACGGAAAACGTCTCTTCCGCAGAAAGATCCTTCGGAGCCGGAAATTCATTTTGACCCATTTCGTCCAGTTGTCGCGGATAAGGAGGCAAGCGGTCCCCCTGTTCGCCCCATCCGGTCTTGAAAAGGCTATTAAAGAGAATGACGACAGGATCGTTCACCAAGGGATTATCAAAGCGTCCCTCTAGCATTGACCGTCGGATTGTCATTTTCGCCGCTAGGGTATCCGTCAATTTGTCCGGATCGATGGTCACAAGTTGAATCCGACCGTCTTCGGGAGAAGGCTCGTAGGGAACCGATTCGGTGACGATTCCCCGCTTGGCAAGTTCCGAGACCATTCCGCATTCCGAGCGAACTCCCGGAAAAGAAAGCTTCGTATAGACACCTTCTCCGTATCCATAGACAATCGGCTCGGAATTTGGGTTTGCGGCAAAGACGGAAGCGGAGAAGATAAGGGGGAGCGTTTTAATTCTCTTCCTCAGAATCGACAATTTCGACATCATCAAATGTAGTTTCTTCTGATTTAGGCGATTTTACTTCATCAAAAAGAGCTTTTCGTGTTTTCATTTCTTTTAGCAATCTATTTCCCCCTATTTTAAAAGAAGCTAACGTCAAACCTCCTGAAATGACGCCCCCTAATATCGGAATTATTTTTCCAACGCCTTTTCCAAATACTTGCTTTGTCATCCTAGCCCCAAACCATGGAGCAATTTTCTTTATAAACGGATAATAAAACGTTTTGGTTAAAGCCATTGACGCAATTTTTGACGGAGCAGATTTAGCCAGTTGTTTCGCCACTACTTCAAGTCCTTGACTAGCCGCCCCCGCTCCTAATGTAACTCCTAAATACACAGTCAACAAATCAACAGCACTATCTGAAATTACTCCATTTTCATCCACTAAATTTGGAAATCCATATAAATATGAAATTTTTTGAGCAAGAACCACGGTATGGTAATAATACTGAGCCAAATCCGCAGGAATAGAAACAGCCATGGCGATACCACCAGGCAATCCAGCAACAAAACTTGTTCCCGAAGCAACAAATGTTGTTGTGTTAATACAAGATTTAGCGATTTTCTCCAAAATTTTATCAGACACTAAATCCGAAGGCCTAACATCTTGAATTTGCTCCAACTGCTTTTGATTCACATAAGGCGCCAATTCTTTTTTTAGAAATAACGTCCTATCTACAGCGACACGCGGCATTTTTAATGTTGTAGAAAGAACTTTATTCCACATAGTTAATCCATTTTCTGTTTCAGACATTTTTTCTCCTCGTTAAATTATTTCGCAATCGAAACGACAACGCCGACAAGGATTAACGCCAAAAGGACCAGAATCGCAATCAAGAAAAACTTGATAAGCGTCAAGGTTTTGGACGTCTTCTCCGCAAACTTCAATAGCCCTTTTGCCGCAGGGATTACGACGCTTACCGCCTTGATGACATGGACGGCAGCCGTATTTAACGGTCCTTGGACCGGCTTTTCGGAAAGGTTTGTATCCGAAACTTCTCCGACATGCGCATTTTCAGCATCTTGCGGAGCGCTCGGAACCTCTTCCGCTTCGGCATTTTCAGCAAAAGCGTTCTTCGCGACATCGTTCAACTTTGACGTAAAGTTTTCCGCCGACTTCAGCATAGCCGAAGACTTTTCCGCGGTTTCCGCAACCGTCGAAGCGGCCTTTGCCGCAGCATTTTTCAACTTTTCAAAATCCATTTTTTCTTCTCCCCGATTAAAGCGGTTCGCAGCGACCGCCCTTGGCGCAGCCGCAATTCACCAAAACCTGCAAATCGTTAAACGAACGTCCGCATTTCCTGCAATGCCAAGGCCCCCTTTCCCTTCCCTCATAAGGTTCGCAACGACCTCCCTTGGCACAGCCACAGTTCACCAAGACCTGAAGATTGTTAAACGAACGCCCGCATTTTCTGCAATGGAAAGGCCCCGTTTCAACGCCTACATAGGATTCGCAGAGACCGCCCTTGGCACAACCGCAATTCACCAAAACCTGAAGATTGTCGAACGAACGTCCGCATTTCTTGCAATAGTAACCCATGGTCATCTCCTTGGTTTGAGCTGAGTTTTCAAAAGCCAGTTTTCGGAAAGCTGTTCCCGGAAAAATTCCCGGCTGGTAAGCCCGTGGAAATAGTCCGGTCTGGTAGCCTTGTTCCACCACGAACTCGCCGGATGATTCACATAGAAAATATGTCCATTACCATCCCAGAGTTTTCGTCCGCAAAATTTCGGAAAGTCCTCTTCCGCGCAAACGATTGCCTCTTTCGACGCAAAGCACACGACATCCGGCGAAAGAGCCGCCAGCACGCGCGCAAAGTTTTCCGCGGACATCTTCCGGTCGAGTCCCGTGCAGATTTCCCGGAACGATTTCCGGTTTTCCGCCGG
>JBNMGX010000304.1:0-2849 GCA_050872465.1 Hallerella sp. | reverse complement strand
GCTTAGACGTCTGCGAACTATTCCCTGTTCCCTAAACCTAGATGTCCGCGGTTCTAAGCTATCCGTTCGTCCTGCCAAGCTTTGATTTCCGCCTTTCCTGGAAGATATATTGCAAAACATGCTCCTGGGTTTCCCCGAAATCTCCGATAAACGAAGCGCTGTGATCGATTCCACCCGTTTCCTCGTCCCTTTCCCCTTTGTGCAACACGCGCAAGATACGGACTTCCAGCGATTCTTCGCCGAATCCCGGCAAAAGGAACCGGATGCGGACAAGGGAGTCTTCGTCCAAAGCTTCGGGAAGCGCAAGAAGAATACCGCCGGCAGAAAGATCGACCAAAAAACCGTCCATTTTTTTTTCGTCGGTTTCCAGATTCACGGGAAAGCGCACCGCTAGACGAATCCAGCGGCGAAGCTGTTCCTTGTGAATTTTCGTCGAATGTTTCAGGATGAGGTTCCCCGAATCGTCGATTCCCAGAACCCGGACCCTTGCGGAATAGACCGCCTCGCCCGGAATGTTAAAGCGAACCCCGATTTTCCGCCCTAAATATTCGCGCAAAAGCTTCGCATTTTCCATGGGAACACACCAGCAGCGTTCATTCAGCGAAAGGATTTTTCGGTGGAGCGCTTGCGCTTCGACTTTGCGCTCGGACGGAACAAGCGTTACATCCATCCCCGAAGTAAATTGTCGCGTGGAAATATACGAGAATTTTAAAGCATTGTCGAGATGTCCCAACTTTTTCCGGAGATTCCCAATCGTGTCGCAATCAACGGGCGAAATGTTTTCCACACCGTGATTTAATTTGTACACATCGTTTACGGCTTCTTCAAAAAGAAGCGGCGAGTTAAGCACCGAATCCTTGTTGGAAAACGAAGATTGCCGGACCAGGCGTTCTAGCATCGCCCTTTCGATTTCCGACAGATGAAACTGCGCAACCTTTTCGTCGAACTTGTCCGAAGCGAACATCGTTCCGACTTCACGCCGCCGATTGTTCCGACTGATCTCGATGAGAACCACCAGCACGAGAAAAAGCGTGGCGATTAAAAGCGCGAGGAAGAGCATCTCCATCGAAACCGTAAACGGAAACAAGCTACCTCCAGATCCCCGCGATGTAAGAGCCTAGAATCCGTCCCGAAAGTTCCCGTCCGAGGAACGGTGAATTTTCGACTCCCCCGGCAAAAGTCCCGGCTTCGACAAGCGTCTTTCCCGCCGGATCGAAAAGGACCGCTGAGACTTTTTCACCGAAATTCAAGGAAGCCGGTTCCGCCCCCGCAATCCTTGCCGGATTTTCCGAAAGAAGCTCCATTGCCCGAGAAACCCCGAGCCGTTCGGAAAGCCTGTTCCAGATCATCGGCAAGGCGATTTCTAGCGAAACAGCCCCGGGAACCGCAGCTTCGAAATTCACTTCCTTGTCTTCGCGGTGTACGGGGAAATGGTTAACGCTCACCGCATTGACAGTCCCGTCGGCGAGAGCTTCCCAAAGGGCTTTTCGGTCTTCTGCCGAACGGAGAGGCGGGTGCAGGTTGAGGTTCGTATCGAGGCTTTTCAGGTCCTCGTCAGAGAATAGCAAGTGGTGAACATCGACGTCGCACGTCACATCGAGACGCATTTCGCGGTAACGGCGGATCAAGTCCAGCGCGGCCTTAGACGTCACCTGCTTGATGTGAAGCGGAACGCCAAGCCAGCGAGCCATTTCGAGAAGGGCGAAGAGCGGAATCGTTTCCGCCTGTTCGGGGACGCCCTTCATCCCTATCATGTCGGAGAAGTTTCCCTCGTGGACAAAGCCGCCATGGGCAAGAAAATAATCGTAAGGGAGAAAGAAAAACCTTTTCCCGGTCATCGCGCCGTATTCGAGCGCAAGACGCAAGAAACGCATCGTTCCGAAAGAGCGGTTCCCGTCGCCAAATCCCGCAACGCCGCCGTCAGAGAGTTCGCGCATTTCGGCAAGAGCCTTCGCTTCGTAGCCTTGGCTTATCGCCCCCAAAATCCGGATATCGAGACCGCTCTTTTCAAGCGCGGACTTTTCCGCGACCAGGCGCCAGATGCCATCGACCGGATTCGCCGCGCTTTCGTAAAGCCCGCCGGAAAAGCCGCCGCGGCGCATCGCCTGGAATCCGGCCCGGTAAGTATAAATGTCGTCGCGCGAAGGTTCCTGGAAATCGATTCCCAGCGCAAAAAGCCCGGGAAGAAGCAAGGCTCCGTTTCCTTCCACGGTTGGCGTTCCCTCCGGTGCGGAATCCCGCCAGACACCTTCGACAATCGAAACGGTCTGCGCCGATTCCAGCTTGCCGTGGACAAAAGGGCAGACATTTTTCAAAACAACGTTATCCATTTGCACGACCTCCGGAAAGAAGATACAGGGCGGACATCCGCACGGCGACGCCGTTCGTCACCTGCGAGAGGATGACGGAATGCTTTCCGTCCGCGACATCCGAATCAAGCTCCACGCCGCGATTGATAGGCCCGGGATGCATGATCAGCGCCGAATCGGAAGCCCTGTCGAGAACCTCTTCCGTCACGCCGAAATAGTTCCGGTATTCGCGGAGGCTGGGCAGAAGCGAATCCTCCATGCGCTCTTTCTGCAGGCGGAGAGCGATAATCGCATCGGCCCCTTCGACCGCTTTTTTCACATCGGTTTCCCAGGAAACGTCCGGAAAATCCTTGCGGTAACGCGGAAGCAGCGTACTCGGTCCGCAAAGCGTAACTTTCGCTCCGAGCGTCGTCATCCCCCAGGAATCCGAGCGGGCCACACGGCTGTGGCGGATGTCCCCCACGATCGCGATGCGCTTTCCCTTGAGGGAGCCCAGCTTCCGTTCGATGGTGAACATGTCGAGCAAAGCCTGCGTCGGAT
>JBNMGX010000303.1:0-2849 GCA_050872465.1 Hallerella sp. | reverse complement strand
TGATGATGACGTTCAGGCGGAAGATGGACATCAACTTTAGCCAGATAAATTTCATTATCCTAGAAAATACATTAAATTCTGCGGGAAATGTTCAAAATTTTTTGATAAAGCGTCTCTGCCATCTGCCTGTGACGCTCGGCACTCGGGTGAAAGTCCAGCCCCCTGTTACGCGGCGTTTCCAGAAACAGGTGGAAAACGTCCCGGTTCCCTCTGGAAACTTCTTTCGCGAAAACGCTTTCGACGCGTTCCGGCAGGAGATTTACCGGGAAAACCTCCGTGGAAAGCAGGATGAAACGGGCTTTCGGGTAGCGTTCCCGCAGAAAATCCAGGAACCTGGCGTAGGCGGTGTCAAAGGCTTCCGCTGTCGGGTGGGAATATTCTCCCTGGAAATCGTTGATGCCGACGAAAAGGCATACGGTTTCCGGTGAAAAGCGGGAAAAGTCCCAGAGAGGCGAATTTTTGAGCATGGCTTCGCCGCCGAGCGTGAACCGGTAGAGTTCCGGGATGGTCCAGCGGGGAGCGATTCCCATAAAGTTCTGGACAAGTCCGCGTCCGCTGTAGGCGTTGATGGCGAATGCCGCGCCCAGTTTCCCCGCGAGAAGCGCTCCGTAGCTCTTGGTGGCGTCCGTTGTCGAGAAGGCGTTCCCGGTGATGGGATCTTTCGCCATGTTGCCGAATCCTACCGTATAGGAATCCCCGATGAATTCGATTCGGCGCTTGGGAGAAGAGGCTTGGATCTTCACCGTGTCCGCCCGGATGCCGTAAAGCGAGACGCTTCCGAGTTCCGTTTCGGTCATTTTGGAAACGGTCGCCTGGTGGATTCCCTCTGGCAAGTCTTTTGCAATGCGGTAGAGGCTTCTTTCGCGGGAAAGAACGGTTCCGGCTTCCTGCCCGTCGATTTCGACAAGCCAGCGGGCTTCGCCTTCGAGTTCGATTAACGCGTCCCGTCCTTCAAACGCAAACGATAAGCTTCCGGCGGGTGCGGAAATCCTTGCGCGGTCTTTTTCTATCGCCCAGCGGCCTTCCAGTGTGCAATTTTCGAGCATTTGGAAAAATTTTAGAATTTTCAAAAATATAAAACCTATTTTGGTGCCATGGGCAAGAAGTTCTGGAAAAAAATGGCAGGCGCTGTGCCGATTCTGTATGCGGTCGCCCTGCTTGCCGACCTGAGTCTTGGCGGTGTGGATGCCCCCGAACCGGGTTCCGCTGCCGATACGCTGACGCGCGAAGACCGTCGGATGGCCTATCTCGTGTATCATCTTCTGGATTCGGCGGGAAATCTCGTCGGGACGGATACGGTGCGCGGAGAAAGGCTCTTTATGCGGAATTGCCGACCGTGCCACGGGGACGACGGGCGACGGATGAACCTTTCCCACGACATGTGGCATCCGAGGTATATCGGTTCGACCGCCCATGACGAGCTTCCGACTTTCTGGTTCATGATGAATTTCGGGGACGACGAACGGGGAATGTTGCCTTATTACGATGAAATTCCCCTGGATGAAATGGTGGATATCGCCGGTTTTGCGCAGACGCTTCCGCAGCATCCGTGGACGCGCGAAGAGGCCATCGCCGCGACGAAGGAAGATTCCATTCTTACCGAAAAAAGAAAAAAGGCGAACCTGCAAAATTAGTCCGCCTTTTGAAAAGGAAAAACTAGTTCGGCTTCATGTCGGAGAAGTCGTGCCGCTTTGTGTTCGCATGGGCGGTTTCCTTGGCGAACTTGCGACTGGTGACGGATCCGACCGTGTAGTAACGCCCATCCTTGAAGATAATCGCGGTGTAGATGTTGAGCGTCTTGTGCCCTGTCCACTGCTTGTAGAGGTTGTGGACGCCCGGCTTGATATCGGATTCCTGAAGCTCCGTTGTACGGATTTTTTTCCCATAGCGGACGGTGAACTTTTCGGACATGTATTCCAGCGCTTCGAATACTTTCGGGAGGCGGTCCGCTTCCATGCGGCCTGTGCGAACTTCAAAGGCGTAAAAGTGGTCGTTCTTGTTGAAGAGGAAATCGACCTGCACCGGAAGTTCATCCATCATATAGACCGGGATGACGATTCTGTCCGCTCCGTCAGCAGAACCTAGCGGATCGTAACCCAGCTTCATGATGTCTTCGATGACGCTTTCCCTGTCGAGACCAAAATTGATTCCGGCAAATCCCGTCAAGGACTGGGCGCCACAGAACGGGACAGCGAGCAAAGCGAATACAATGAGAATGAAGTTTTTCATCGTGTCTCTATGTGTAAGCAAACTGAAACAAACATAGCAAACAAATCCGCCGGAGGCATTCGCCGATATAAAAAAGGGGTGAAAAGTCGTGTTAAATCGCCGTAAATTTTGAGATTGCTATATTTTTCAGTAATTATGTCTAGCATTTTTGGAAAATTGTTCTCCGTATCGACGTGGGGCGAGTCCCATGGAAAAGCGGTCGGGGCGGTTGTCGATGGATGCCCTGCCGGGCTACCTCTTGCGGAAGCGGATATCCAGCGGGCGATGGACAGAAGGCGTCCGGGGCAGAACGCGCTGGTAACGCCTCGGAAGGAAGCCGATACGGTGCACATCCTCTCGGGAGTTTTTGATGGAAAGACGACGGGAACGCCGATTTCCCTCTTGGTGCAGAACGAGAACCAGCATTCGGGCGATTATTCGGAAATGGAGAACTGGTACCGTCCGGGACATGCCGACCTGACCTATGACTTGAAGTACGGTTTTCGGGACTTTCGCGGCGGTGGTCGGGCTTCCGCCCGGGAAACGCTTGCCCGGGTCGCAGCCGGAGCGATTGCCTCTAAAATTTTGAAGCTCGCTTGCGGGACGGAAATTTTGAGTTGGGTGGAAAGCGTCGGGAATGT
>JBNMGX010000302.1:0-2856 GCA_050872465.1 Hallerella sp. | reverse complement strand
GGCAAAAAGCACAAGCAAAAAAAATGGACAGGAAACAAAATCCAAATATTCTCACCTGGAACCTCCCTGCGCATATCCGTTGTAATATTTGCTTGGACATTCCTCATACCTCATCAGAAAATGTGCTAGAAAGATAACTTTTTTGTTTTACAAAACCACAAAACAGGCTTTTGAAAAAGAAAAAAAGCCTTGTCTCTCAAAATTTCGCCTAAAACCCAATCCCCAGATGGAAGAGATGGTTCCCGTCCAAGACAGGATTTGACGCATAGGCATAATCGAAGCGGATGCGGCCAAAGACAAGCCCGAGACCTGCCGAGACGCCGCTTTCCGTTTCGCCGCGATACGCATACCCGACCCGAAACGCAAGCGTCTTTTTGTACAGAAGTTCGGATCCAAAGCGCCACTCCGCATCGTAATCCGCCCGGCGATAGGCGTCCGCGTGGAGAGCCAAATCGAAAATATCGAAAAGGGGATGCGTTCCCGAAATTCCCGCCGAAAGCGCCATCGGAGCGGATTCCCTTTCCGATTCGTATTCGGAAACCCAGCCGAAATTCGTAACGGTCGCGCCGAATGTGACGTAGCGATTCAACCGAAAGCTTGCGCCACCGTCGGCGAGAAACGCAATCGCTGTCGCATTGTCGATTGTCTGCGAAGCGAACCGCGCGGAGACCGCCCAGTTAAAAATCGAAGGCTTGCTGCCGACACCGAGCTGGAGCGCCCAGGCCATCGCCCCGTAATCCTCCGTCTTGAAGCCTTCCTCGTCGCGGCCCTCGATATCGCCATAGCCGAGATATTCCACCGCCGCGCTTGTATTCAGATATTTAAAAGGCAGGCCGAAATAGACAGATGTGAGCTTCGCATCGATGCGGCTCGAAAACCGGACGTGTTCAATGCCAGCCTGAGGAACGTCCGATGACGCGGTAGCCAAGGGATTTCGGGAAACCTCCGAGAAGCCGTTCGGCATGGCGACGCCCGCTCCGGCAAGAGCCGCCGACCGCGGAGAAGTCGGAAGCGACAGGAACTTCATCGTCGTCCCGCCCTGATCGACATTCCAAAACCTGCCGCCCGCAAAACAGGTCGCGGCGCAGAGGAATGCAAAAAAGGCGGTTCGCTTGAAGTTCATGGCGTAAACATATAAAATTAAAACGGGCGACGTGGAATTCTACGCGTTTTTCCATTCCTGCATCACGGCGAGGACCTTTCCCTTGAGTTCCTCGGCGCGAGCTGCGGAATCGCATTCCACGTAGCAGCGGAGTTCCGGAGCGTTTCCGCTCGGACGTAAATGGATAATGTCGCCGCTGTCAAAAGTCATCCGGTAGCCGTCCGTCATGTCGGTTGAGACGATTTTTCCGGCAAGTTTTCCAAAATAGGTTTCGCCCAAATTTCTTTCGGCGATTTCAGCGACTTTCGCCCGGCTTTTTTCGGTGGGAAATTCTTTAATGCGGTCGCTTGCCGTGAAGCGTTTCGGCAAGGACTTGAACAGATCTTCCACGCCGATCTTCTGCGCACGGGCTGCGGCGAGAACAGCGAGCTGCGGGAGGAGAGCGTCTCTCGTCGGGAGCGGCTTTAAAACCTTGCCGCCTAGGGAAATGTCCGTTTCGAGCAGGAATCCGCCGTTCGCTTCGTAGCCGGCAACCGTTTTTCCGTCGCAGTCCAGTTGTTGCATTCCGGCGATGACGTAGGGGCTTCCGATGCGCGTGCGGAGCGTTCGCTCAAAAAATCCGCACTTTTCAAGGGCCGTGTTGCAGCTCACCGGCGTCGCAATCCGTTCGATTCCAAGAACCTTTGCCGCAAGGATTCCGAGGACATCGCCTCGGATCCACCGGCCTGTCGCATCGGCAAAAAGCGGACGATCGCTATCACCGTCTGTGCTGACGATCGCGTCGAGGCCCTGTTTCGCCCATTCCGCTCCCAGCTTCACATCTTCCGGACGGACCGCTTCCGTATCGACCGGGACAAAGACTTCGGAACGTCCGAGAACAACGACAAAAGCCCCGAGCTTTTTCAAAATTTCCGTGATGATGTCGCGCCCAACCGCCGAATGCTGGTACATGCCGACGGTCAATCCGGACAGGGAATTTTCCCCGAAGAACTCCAGATAGCGCCGTTCATAGATTTCGCGGGCTTCGGAATTTTCGAGCGGCAATTCGACGGGATTTTCGAGCATTCCGTCTTCGCCGAATTTCGAAGCATCCAGTTCAAAACTTTCGGAGCGAATCCCGGATTCATCCTTTTTGGAAATTTCCCCTTTCGGATGGTTGAACTTGATGCCGTTCCGGTCTGCAGGAATGTGGCTTCCTGTCACCATGATCGTCGGAAGCGACTTCTCGATTCCGTAAAGCGCAATCGCCGGGCTGGGAATCCGCCCACTATAGATGACTTTCCAACCCGAATCCTTTGCCGCTGTCGCAATGGCCCGGAGAATCCTCCCCGTGCTCGGACGCAAGTCGCCCGCAATCGCAACCGCCTTTTCCGAGGGATAATTCTTTTCACAATACGCAAGGAAGGCATACGTGTAACTATAGCAGACCAAATCGGTCATCTGGGTCACAAGCCCGCGGGCTCCGCTCGTCCCAAACCCGACGCCGCTCGAAGCCATCATGTCATTTACGAAAATTTTCATATGGTAAATATAGATAGGAAATGGCCTGCGAATGTTTCCATTCGGAGACAAGCCTAGCGGGACACGGGACGATGCCACCCACAGGCTTTCCTTTCCCGCGTTCCCGGCACGCTAAATATCATTCCCCATGTCATTCCCCGGCTTGTCCGCCGCGGCGGACGCAGACCGGGGAATCTCTTTTCGTTGCAATGTCATTCCCGTGCTCCGACACGGGAATCTCCTTTCAGATAAGG
>JBNMGX010000301.1:0-2859 GCA_050872465.1 Hallerella sp. | reverse complement strand
GGAAGGATTATTGATGCGCATTTCCGAAAAAGAAGCTCTGGAATTATTCCATGCGCCATTCGATGAACTTTGCAAGATGGCGAACGCCGAAAAAGAACGCCGCCACGGAAAAAACATCTATTGGGTGAATAATCGGCAAATCAACTACACGAACGTATGCGTCTTGCACTGTTCCTTCTGCGCCTTTTCCAAAATCCGCAAGACCGATGCGAACGCCTACGACTGGACACTAGACGACATCCTGAAAAAAGTTGAGGAAGCCGTAAAAGGCGGGGCGAAGGAACTGCACATTGTCGGTGGGCTTCATCCCGACCATCCCTTCGGATATTACATCGAAATGCTCACCCTTCTCCGCGAAAAATTTCCAGGCGTAAACCTCAAGGCCTTTACCGCGGTCGAAATCTGCCACTTCGCCAAGCTTTCAAAAACATCCGTCAGGGACATTTTGCACGACCTGAAATCCGCAGGCCTAGACGCGCTCCCAGGCGGCGGAGCCGAGCTTCTCGGCGAGGATATCCGAAAAAAAATCTGTGGCAAAAAGGAAACCGGAGCGGAATGGCTCGCAGTTCACCGCGAAGCGCACAGGATGGGCATACCCACCAACGCGACGATGCTTTTCGGGCATATCGAACGTTTCGAAGACCGCATCGAACACCTCTCGCTCCTCCGCCAACTACAAGACGAGGCGCCTGGATTTTTCGCCTTCATTCCGCTCGTTTACCATCCCGAAAATACACCGCTCGGACACAAGGTCAAGCAAAAAACTTCCGAAGAAGACGTTCTTCGCACGATTGCCATCGCAAGGCTCTTCCTCGACAACTTCCCGCACATCAAGGCCTACTGGATCCAGACAGGCGTTCCCACTGCGTTGAAAGCCTTGCACGCCGGAGCTTCGGATATGGACGGGACCATCATGGAAGAAAAAGTCACCCATGCGGCTGGCGCGGAAACATCCATCGGAATGAGTCCCGAAAGGATGCGCGAGCTGATTCTCGGCGAAGGACTTGTCCCCGTCGAACGGGACGCCCTTTACGATGTGGTTGGCCAGTAAGAAAGTAGGAATCAGAAATCAGGAAACAGAAAATAGGAATCAGTGGTTAATCGTTAGTTACTAGTTGATAGTTATAGTTGAGAGAAATCAGAAAACAGGAGACAGGAATCAGTGGGACTATGGGACGCGGTAAGCGGGATGTGGAATACAAAATGACGGCGGATAAAAACAACTCGCTTAACTTGTCATTACCGGGTATGGCCCCGACAACTGTTATTGCCGGGCGTGATCCGGCAATCCCTTGTCTGGAAAAGAGATTTCCGTGTCAGAGCACGGGCATGACATCGTAACGTGCCGAAGAATGGTGCGGGAACGCAGTCATCCCGTCTTCCGCTAAACACTTCCCGAGAACCTAGATGTCTGCAGACAATTCCCGGTTCCCTAATCCCGAGAACTTAAAAGCTTACCACGAAGCGCAACATCGACAAAAAACGCCCGGAACTGAGACAATTCCGGGCGTTTGCGTGAACTAAGAAGGGCTCGAACCTTCGACCCACGCCTTAAAAGGGCGTTGCTCTACCAACTGAGCTATTAGTCCGACAACCCAAATCTAATAAACTTTCTCATTTTTGTAAATTGTAACCATGTTTTTTTTGAAAAAAATTTCGTTTTTGGCTTTTCCCGTTCTTTTTATGGCGGTTTCCGCACCGGCCTATTTCAAAAAAAACGATACCGGAGAAGAAGCTTTTTCCTTCCTCTCCACATTTTCCAGCGCGCGAAGCGCCGCCCTTGAAAACGCAAATTCCGCAAAATCGTCATCCAATCCCGGGGCAAGCCTGCAAAATCCCGCCATCCTTGACCTAGGCGACAAAAAGAACACAATCGCCTTTTCCTGGCAGACAGGAGAACTGGCGAACAACCAGGGATACCTCACTTATGCTCGACATTTTAAATCGATGACGCTTCAAATCAGCTATGGCTGGATTCGCTACGGAGAAGTTGACGGCTGTGATGAACAAGGCAACGCGACGGGAAAAAGCTACAAACCGCAAAGTTCCGTCTCCGCGCTGACGCTCGCCATGCCGCTCCCCCACCTCCAGTTCGGTTCGACGGTTAAGTTCGCCACCGACCTCCTGACAGGCGAAGAAAACGACCAGACAGCGATGGCCCTGGCCTTTGACTGGGGAATCCTCTGGCAAGCGACTTCTCGAAAATTCGGGTTCGCATTCACCGCGAAGAACTTCGGCAAGATGATCCGGGCTTACGTCAAGGACGGGGATACCGGTTACGGTCTCGAAGAAACCTTTGCCTTCTCGGGATTCTACGTGCCCGGAGCGCTTCCGCGGCTGACCCTTTATGCGGAAAGCGACTTTCCCCGGTATGCGGAACCAGCGGTCTCGCTCGGCGGGGAATACGCCATCGGTTCAAGCCTTTTTGTGCGAGCGGGATTTTCCCGTACATGGCTCGACATTTCCCGAGACGCCAAGGAAATTTTTTCTTCAAACAGCCGACCGGACGAAACGCAAGACGCCCGATTTTTCAGCGCGGGCCTCGGATACGCCGGCGAAAGGTTTTCCATCGATTACGCCTTTTCCTATCTCGCGCAAGGCCTCGGGACAGAACACCGCATCGGTCTAGGGCTTCAGTTCTGATGAGAAAGCAATTCGACATTTTGGTCCTTTCTAGACAAAAGGCATGTCCGCAAATCGAAGACGCAGCGCTTGGCTGGTTTTTCGAAAAGGACTTTTCAAACATCCTCCCGGAACTTAACGCCGAATGGACAATTCTCATCCAGCCGGATGTTCTTCTGACCAGGGATTTTCTCGATGCGACAGCAAACCTCGTTGCCGACTTTCCTTACGCAGACG
>JBNMGX010000300.1:0-2875 GCA_050872465.1 Hallerella sp. | reverse complement strand
GGGTAGAACCCTACGCTCGCTTGCTTAAAAATCTAGAGACGCTTTCGGACGGCTCAACTCTTGTCGGTATCTGGGGTTTTGGATGGCGAATCTATGCGGGAAACGGTGGCGAGTTTTTGCAAAGCGTCGGACTTGAAAATTCCAACTGCGCCGAGCGTTACCTCGCAAACTACATCGTGCCGACAGGCGTTGCCGCCTCTCCGGACAGTCTCGGCTGGCTGGTGAGTTTCTGGGGAAATTCAGGCTACGGAATCGCTTACATCGACAAGTCAGGAGAAATCAGCTGCGTCAACAGTGCCGGGAGCGGAAAGTTTTCGGGACCGCTCAAGGCCGCCTGGTCGGAAGACGGTTCGGAATGGCTTCTCTATTCCGGAGCGGGAAAGACCGAGGGAACGGATGGCATCGGAGCCTTGGATGTTTTTCGCATCCGTCCGATCGCGGAAACAGGCGGGGAGCTTGTGGTTCAAAGCAAGGAAACTGTCCCCACGCCGGATAACTACGCCGTTTTGGACATGGATTTCGACAAGTCCGGGCGTCTTTGGGTCATCACCAATTCCACGTTTGCCTATTTCGAAAACGGCATGGATTCTGTCCAGGCTCCGCACAAAACATCTTCGTATGAACAGGCAAACCTTTCGTCGTTATCCATCGACCCGAATGATAGGCTCTGGCTAGGAACAATCGGCAGTGGCGCCTATATGGTAAAAAAAGTCGGAGCCAGTCCCGATACGATGGCTGCGATGAAATTTGTCAGCCGAAACGGTCTCCTAAACGACATTGTCTATGATGTCCTCGTCGATGGAAAAAAGGGACAGGTCTGGTTCGTCCACAAGAACGGCATATCGCGTTATGCGCGGACCGATTTGCGGGAAACATCTTCGTTTATGACATCGGACGGTCCCGAAATAAAGGTCTATCCGAATCCGGTCCGCTTTGACCTGGGGCAGTTTCTGACTTTTGAAAATGTCTCGGAAAGCGCAACCGTTTCCGTTTACAATTCGGGTGCGCATCTTGTCCGGGCTTTTCACGGTGACGAACTCGACGGCGGACGAGTCGTCTGGGATGGTCGGGACAGGCGAGGCGTTTTAATCGCTCCGGGCGTCTACCATTACATCATCCAGAAAGGCTCTCGGAAAAAGCGCGGGAAAATTCTGGTCATCCATTAGAAGCGAAATTTTATGCCCTTATCGAAAAAGCATTCTCGAAACTTGATTTCTCCGATAAAACTTTTCGGAATTACTTTGTGTGCAATCATTCTGCTTGCCGGATGCGCTTCGCAAAGAAAGAAGCCCGTTTGCGCCGAAATCGAATACCGCTTGAACCATACGGCGATGTCGCCCGATCAGCGGGAATGGACCGCTCGGGAACTTTCGGAATGCCGTGCGGAACAGGCGGAATACGAAAAGTCGGATACCTTGACGAACAAAGTCAAGAAGAGCATTTACGAAATGTACGAAGATTCCAAAAAGGATTCTTCCCGGACGGATTCGCTACAGGTTTCTCCATGAACCTGGAAAAAATCCGAAGCGAAATTCCCGGTCGCCTGATGCGAATCGCGGAGCGTATCCGTGCCGCGGGCGGAAAATGCTACCTGGTCGGGGGCTTTGTCCGCGATGCGATGCTCGGGCGGGATTCCCGCGACTTCGACGTAGAAGTTTACGGCATCGGGCAGGACGCTTTGCTCAAAATCCTTTCGGATTTCGGACGTCCGAATCTCGTCGGCAAGGCGTTTGGCGTCGTGCACTTGGCGTCGAAAGGTCTCGACTTGGACTTTTCCTTTCCGCGGACCGAAAACAAAATCGGGGAAGGGCATCGGGGCTTTCTCGTCGAAACGCATTTGCATCTGACGTTTGCCGAAGCGGCTCTCCGCCGAGACTTCACCGTGAACGCGATGGGACTTTCTCTACCGGAGCTCGAACTTTCGGATCCCTACGACGGCAAGGGCGATTTAGATAGGCATTTGCTTCGGCACGTTTCTCCAGCGTTTGCCGAGGATTCGCTTCGCGTTTTGCGCGGAGTCCAGTTTGCGTCGCGCTTTTCCCTGAAGCTCGCTCCGGAAACCGCCGAGCTTTGCCGTTCGCTTTCGCTCGCCGATCTTTCGTCGGAGCGAATTTTCGAAGAGTTCAAGAAGTGGCTTCTGAAACCGGGGCGTCCGAGCTTCGGCCTTCGCGCATTTCTCGAAATGGAGCTTTCCCGCTTCTTCCCGGAAATCCGTCCGTTGGGCGATTCGTTCGAAAACCTGGGAATTTTGCTGGACAATATCTCGCGCGAACTTCCCGCTGTCGAAGATTCCGTTTCAAAGGAGGTTCTTGCCTTTACCGCACTTCTTTCCGGGGCGGGGAACGTCTCCGAAGTAAACGGATTCCTTTCCCGGATAACGAACGAGGTGAAACTCTTAAAGCGCATCCCCGAACTTTATCGGATGCTTCCCCTGTTTGTCGAAAAAGCTCGTCGCTTGAATTTTGACGCGGAATTTCTGCGCCGCACATCGGTAAGTCTTGGCGGGCTTTCCTTGGTTTATCCTTATCTAAAATCTACGCCTCTTTTGGATGAAAACGCTCGGACCGACGCCGCGGAATCCATGAAGCTCTCCGCCGAGAAAATCGGAGTCTTTGATGCGGCTCCGGAACCTTTTTTGAAAGGCGCGGACCTTCTTGCGATGGGACTTAAGCCCGGGCCTCGTATCGGCGAAATCATCCGCGAGGAATTCGAACTCCAGCTGGAGGGAAAAATCCTTTCCCGGGAAGATGCGCTTCTCTTTGCGCGAAATTCTATTTCCAGCGAAACAGCTTGAAAATCCCGAGCGGAACGGCGAGAGCGATTATCGGAACCTGCAAAAGCTCGGTGACCGGCAATGCCGCGAGAAGTTTTGTCT
>JBNMGX010000299.1:0-2888 GCA_050872465.1 Hallerella sp. | reverse complement strand
GCGTCCGGTATTTGATTTTTTCCATTGTTTCGCGCGCTGCGAGCGCCACCTTTTTCTTTTCGGGATAGGAGGCAACGAGCTTTTCGATAAGCTTCGCGAGGCTTCTGGGTTCCGTCGCAGCGAGCGGGAAGGCGGGCGTTTCCGGCGTGTCGCGCAGTTCCTTTTCGAGAGCGTGGACGTTGGTCTTTTCCAAATCGGAAACCGTCTTTCCCTGAAGCCTTTCGCAGAGCGTATCCGCTAACGCCGTGAAGATCGGTCCGCCGTAAGTGAAGAAGCGCGTTTCGACAATCTGGTCCTTTTCCGGATCGACGGTGATGTAAATTTTGAGGCTTTCTTCCTTTCCGTCGATTAGGGCGAGTCCGCGGTCATCCGCCTCGACCTGGAAAATAGCGCCGCGGTATTTCGGTGCGCGGGCGATCGACTTGACTTTTTCGGAAACGAAGGATTCTGGAATGTCGCTCATATAGCCCAAATTTAGTAAAATCCGACCAAAAACACCCGAAAATCGAAAGAAATCCCCGGAGCGAAGATTCTTTCCCGGAACGAAACGCCGAATTTTCTAAGTTTCCTATAGCCTATCGGGGCGAAGCGCCTCTTGGCGAAATTTAATGCGGGAGTTTCTATGTCGGACAACAATCGGCTCGGGCTGGTTCTTGAAGGCGGCGGGATGCGCGGCGTCTATACGGCGGGCGTTCTCGACTTTTTCCTGGAAGAAAACTTCTTTGTCGATGGCGTCATCGGGGTGAGTGCGGGGGCGGTCCAGGCGGTGAACTTTGTTTCCCGGCAGGAAAAGCGCGGATTCCGCGTGATTGCGACGTATGCGAACGACAAGCGCTACATGAGCTTCCGGTCGCTCCTTTTGACCGGCGACCTTTTCAACAGAAAGTTTTGCTATGAGCGGATTCCGAACGAGCTGGATCCTTTCGACTACGAAACATTCCGAAATTCCTCGACAAGATGCTATGCGACGGCGACGAACGTTCTCACGGGCGAGGCTTCGCACTTGGAACTGAAAGACTTGCACGATGACATGGACAAGCTTCGCGCATCGGGGTCCTTGCCGCTCGTTTCGAACCTGGTAAACATCGACGGGATTCCGCACCTCGACGGTGGAATCGCCGATTCGATTCCGTTCGAAGCTTTCCGCCGGATGGGCTACGGAAAATGCATCGTGGTGCTGACCCGCGCAAAGGGCTACCGCAAAAGTCCGAACAGGCTCATGCCGATTATCCGCCTCAAGTATCGGAAATATCCGAGGTTCGTTGCGGCGTGCGAAAACCGCTTCCGCGTTTACAACGAAACGCTCGACGCTCTGGAAGCCGCCGAGGCACGTGGAGACGTCTTTGTCATCCGCCCGCAGAAAACGGTCGAAGTGGCGCGCCTCGAACGGAACGCTTCAAAGCTCGAAGCTCTCTACCGGGAAGGCTTTGCGGAGGCGAAGGAACGCTTCGACGATTTAAAGCGGTTTATCGGGAAAGTTTAGCGCGTTAAAATCAGAAAAAGCGGCGAGACCTCGCCGCTTTTCACTGTGAATATGTAAGCTTACTTGCCTGCGCGGATTTTGTTCAGCGCGCTTCCCGCCTTGAACCATTCCCACTGCTGTTCGTTGTAAGTCTGGTTGAGCGTTGCGGTTTCGACCGTGCCGTCGGCGTGGTGGAGCTTTAACGTGAAAGGCTTGCCCGGCGCAAATTCCGTAAGGCCTTCGATGTCGAGCGTGTCGCCTTCCCGGACCTTTTCGTAATCCGCAGGGTCGGCGAATGTCAGCGCGAGCATTCCCTGCTTTTTCAGGTTCGTCTCGTGGATGCGCGCAAAGCTTCGGACAATGACCGCTTTGACGCCCAAAAACCTCGGTTCCATCGCGGCGTGTTCGCGGCTAGAGCCTTCGCCGTAGTTTTCGTCGCCCACGACAACGGAACCCGTTCCCTCGTCGCGGTATTTCCGGGCGAGAGCCGGCACTTCGTAATAGCGACCGTCGTTTCCTTTCACCTGGTTCGTCTGCCCGTTGAACGCGTTTACCGCCCCGATGAGCATGTTGTTCGAAATGTTTTCGAGATGTCCGCGGAACTTGAGCCACGGTCCCGCCATCGAAATGTGGTCCGTCGTGCACTTGCCCTTGGCCTTGATGAGGAGCGGTGCTCCGGAAATGTCCTTGCCATCCCAGGAGGAGAAAGGTTTTAAAAGCTGGAGGCGTTTCGACGCCGGATCGACGGATATGGTGATGCCCGAACCGTCCGCAGCCGGAGCGACGTAGCCCGGATCTTCCACGGCGAATCCGTTTTTCGGAAGCTCGTCCTTTTCCGGGGGAGTGAGCTTTACCTGTTCGCCCTTGCCGTTTACGAGGAAGTCCTTTTCCGGGTCGAAGAGGAGCGAACCGGAGAGCGCGGCGACTACCGCCATAAGCGGGCTTGCGACAAAGGCGTGCGTATTCGGGTTGCCGTCAGCGCGTTTCGCGAAGTTGCGGTTGAAGCTGTGCACGATCGAGTTCTTTTCCTTCTTGTCCGCTCCGGCGCGGTCCCACATGCCGATGCACGGTCCGCAGGCGTTCGTCATGATGGTCGCGCCGAACTTCTTGAAAAGGTCGATGAAGCCGTCACGCTCCGCCGTGTAGCGGACCTGTTCGGAACCCGGGTTGATGATCAGCGGAGCCTTCGGGGAAAGTCCCTTGTCGAGCGCTTGCCGGATGAGGGAAGCGACCTGGGAGAGGTCCTCGTAGCTCGAATTGGTGCAGCTTCCGATGAGCGCTGCGCTCACCTTGTCCGTGGAGCCGAATTCTTCTAGCGACTTCTGCATTTCACTTACCGGGAATCCGCGGTCCGGGCTGAAAGGTCCGTTGTAGTAAGGCTTTAGCGTCGAAAGGTCCAGTTCGATGACCTGGTCGAAATACTTTT